>JALZWJ010000145.1 GCA_023300065.1 Akkermansiaceae bacterium | reverse complement strand
GAGATCCTCCCACCCATGCCCGCCCTGTCTAAACCAATGGTCCAGTTTGATCCGCTCATGGCTCGTCGCCCGGATAAATTCACGCGCCTCCCTCAGACCTGCCAGCTTAGTCGCCGACTTCTCTGCATGCCTTCCCACCAATAACCCAAGCTTCGCTGCAATCGGGCTCAACCGCTCATCCGCATTATCCTGTCTTAGCAAGAGTCGATACTCCGCCCGACTCGTAAACATTCGATAAGGCTCCGTGCATCCTTTTGTCACGAGATCATCAATCATCACCCCAAGATAAGCCTCATCACGCCCCAAGATCAACTCACCCTCCCCTCTCGCCTTCATCGCCGCGTTCGCCCCCGCAAGGAGTCCCTGTCCAGCCGCTTCTTCATAACCAGAAGTTCCATTGATCTGACCCGCAAAATAGAGACCAGACACCCGCTTTGTCTCCAAAGTCGGCTTCAACTGTGTGGGGGGACAATAATCATACTCCACCGCATACCCAGGACGTATGATCTCACAATTCTCCAAGCCGGGAATCGCCCGCAAAAAATCATACTGCACATCATACGGAAGTGAAGTCGATACCCCGTTCACATAATACTCCAGCGTATGCCTCCCCTCCGGTTCCAAGAAAACCTGATGCCTCTCCTTTTCCGCAAATCTCACCACCTTATCCTCGATCGAAGGACAATAGCGCGGCCCCACCCCCTCAATCTTCCCCGAATACATCGGCGATTGATGGAGGTTCTCACGGATCACATCGTGTGTCGCGGGAGTCGTCCAAGTGATCCAACACGGCACTTGTTCCACGTGGAACTCCGGATCCGCCCAATGGTTGAGAGTGAAAATATCATCGGGCTCCTTCTCAATCAGATCAGGGTGGTAGCTAAACAACGACGGAGGATCATCCCCTTCCTGCCTCTCGCACTTCGAGAAATCAAGACTCCGGCCATTCAACCGACACGGTGTCCCAGTTTTAAAACGATCGATCTCAAAACCCAACTCCTTCAGCGATTCCGAAACCGTGGACGTCGCATCACCCATCCGGCCCCCCTTCTCATTCTTGAGACCCACATGCATCAACCCCTTCATAAAGGTCCCCGCCGACAGAATCACCGTCTTAGCGCGTAACTCCATTTGAAGCGAGGTCTGCACACCCTTCACCTCATCGTTCTTCACCAGAATCGTCGCAACATTCCCCTGATGCAGATCCAATCCCGGCATCCCTTCGATGATCCTCTTGATCCGGAACTGATAAGCCTTCTTATCGCACTGCGCCCTCGGAGCACGGACCGACGGCCCTTTCCCTGCATTCAACATCCGCCACTGAATCGATGTCGCATCCGTATTCTGACCCATGATGCCACCCAGCGCATCGATCTCCCGCACCATGTGTCCCTTCGCGAGGCCACCAATCGCAGGATTACAGCTCATCTGTCCGATCGTGTCCAAGTTCTGCGTCAGCATAGCCACTGAGGCACCAAGACGAGCTGCAGCGAGCGCCGCTTCAACTCCGGCATGGCCGGCACCGATAACAAGCACATCATATTCTTTAGGATAGCGATACATAAAACGAGGGGCAGAACCTAACAACATTCCTCACAAAGACAAGACAGTCCCGCATCCCATAGAAAACAACTAATCCAACTCAAAAAACAACAGCGGCCCTTCTAAAAAAGAGGAACCGCTGTTGAGCACACACGCAACAACATTGTTACCCCTTTGAAACGTATCGTAATTATCATTCTATCTAATTTCTTAGGAAAAAGACGACTAGGAACATTGAACGCCTTCCTCCACCCCGTCTTCACAACCAAACAACTCTCTAAATTCCTCACCCCCATCTTTAGCGATCGCCTTCTTCCCCGCATCCATTCCTCGGTCCAGCCCATCTTATGCACTGCCTCAAAGAAACCCTCCGGAAATTCTGGAACTTCCTCACAGGCTTTCGCGCCACCTTCAGCTTTCCCTGCGCCAATCGCATCGCTGACATTATGAGACGATCGTAAACATACTTCTTAGTTCGGAGAGTTTACGAGGTCTTGATTCATCATCATTTATTTTGGGACTCCCCATTAAACCACAAAAACCCACCTTCACTCATGATAAAGGAAGCCCCTCTTTGCAGTCCCTTTTCACCTGGTCTCATCCCACATATCTCAAAATAATTTGAATGGGTGTGACGGCAATTACGTCTCACCCACCAGCACCAATTAACCCCCCCCAAACAACCCACTAAAATGAAAACCCTCCTCATCCTTACAGCTGCCATCGCCCTTACCGGCCTGACTCTCCCAGCTACTGCTAGCCCTTATCGTGAAACCCAAACCACTACCACAATCTTCATTAGCGGTTACCTCCACGGCGGCACACCGATCTACTCAAAACGCGTCAAAAAAGGCCAGCGCTCCTACACCCAGCGCCTTAGCTCTTATGAACTCCAACGCTACTTAGAGCGTCAGCGTAAGGCCACACGCCTTCACAACCAACGCACCCGTTCACAGTCTCATAGGAATCGCTACACCACCCGCCGATAATCTTCCTATTCTCCCCCGAAAAAAAAAACCCCAATAAAAACCCCCAATAAAAAGGCCCTTCTCATCGCGAGGAGGGCCTTTTTTAAACGACAAATCCCGATCACTCCGCTACACCAATAGTCAGCCCTCCTAACCATGAAGCACATTATCGTCGTTCTCATCCTCGTCAGCTGCTCATTTGCACGAGCCGCCTCACTCACCACCAATGAGGTCTTCGTCCGGCTTCAATCCACCATCGAGACCGGCAAGGGCTTCGACACACTCGCCCAAGACCTCGAAGATATCGAAACCCCAGAGCTCACCGCTCTCCTCAAAGAATTCGATCGCACCTGGCCTCAGCTCAGAGACAAGTATTTTAAAGCCTACCAAGAATTCGCCAAAACCCAATTCACCGGTTCCGCCAAAACTGAAGCCAACCGGCAAATCCGTAAACATCGTAACGACTTCATGAAGGTCTACCAGCTCGGGGAAGTCGCCATGAAACCACTCCTCAAAACCACCAGCATGCCCGCCATGAAAGAGCTCAAAAAACTCATCATGCCAAGTGTCCAACAAATCTTCAGCACCGCCCCAGCCGCCCTAGAATCACAACGTAAAATCACCCTCGTTCTCGCTAAATTTCGCGATGCCATCGTAGACACCGCCGTCCTCCCAGACCAGGAAGCCGCACTCCAAACTATCCTCTCTACCGAAAAACAAACCATCGCAGCCCTCGGTGGACTCCCGCGCGATGGGCTCCGCATCATTCAGCAGAACGACAAAATTGCCGAAAACGAAAAGATCCCCGCAAGCGAACGTGAAGGCATCCGCGAAGCTAATGAATGGCGCCTCCTCCTTGGCCTCAATGCCCTCATCATCGACCCCAAACTCTGCGATGCCTCACGCGGCCACTCCGAAGACATGAATAAGGAGGGATTCTTCGCGCACAACTCCCCCATCCCAGGAAAAACCACCCCATGGGACCGAGCGGGACAAGCAGGCACAAAAGCCCGTGGTGAAAACATCTACATGGGCTCACCCATTCCCTCCAACGCCAACAAAGGATGGTTCTATTCACCCGGCCACCATAAGAATATGTTCAAAGTCGGCCACAAGACCATTGGACTCGGACAGTATCAAAGACACTGGACCCAAATGTTCGGCTAACGCTCTAAAACAGGTGGGCCACTCCGGTCCACTATTCCCCGCGCAAGTAAATCTCCCCCAACTCTCTGAATAGTAGGGTCTTTTAGAGAAATTCTCTCATCTAAGCAAGCGCTTCCCTCCCCACCCACCGCGGGCCTAGGGCCACCCGTCACCATCGGGGCCAGATACACCACCCACTCATCGATCAGACCTTCCTCTAGAAAGGAACCCAGCAACGATCCCCCCGCCTCCAAGAGCACCATCGCAACCCCATGATCATCAGACAATGTACGAAGAACATCGTACATTGATCCACCCCCCAGAACCATCGTTCTCTCACAGTGCTCATCCGTAAATAATTGTGCCCTCTCCTTCTCATCCTCCCCCATCCCCTGCCGCGTCACCACCACCCGCCAAGGTTGAACCTTATCAGCAGCCACCCTCACCCCTCGGATCGTCAAAGCAGGATCATCTCTCCGCACCGTCTTACCACCCACAATAATAGCATCCACCTCCGCACGTATCCCATGAGCCTCAGCTCTAGCCTCA
>JALZWJ010000144.1 GCA_023300065.1 Akkermansiaceae bacterium | reverse complement strand
GCGAGCTTGGGATACTCATCATCGCGTAAAAACCACGGGCTTCCGTAAATTTGCGGAGCTAAAAGCATCGACCGATTAAAGGCCTGAAGAATCAGATCATCCGCCCAGTAATCGAGGCATGACGAGAGACAAACCCCATGATCCTCCGCCATCCGCTTCAACTCTGGAGGCAATCCTCGCTTCAGAGCTCTCGCTCGATTATGAGTTGCGGGCGTTGAATTCACCATGTGAACATCGATGTAAGTTTCTGCACCCTGCCAGAGAAAAGTCGTCACATAAGGCGCCGCCAACCCAAGATTGAGACGGTGGTTCAGGACAATGAGATCCTCACTATGCTTCCGACACGCCTCCATCAACCGAATAAAAGCCGGCTGCTTTTCATCACGCAACTGCCCACAAACCGCATCCATCTTAAAAAGCTGAAAATCATGGTCACGGCAGAGTGAACTTAAAAAATCAATCCGCGCAGTCTCCTCCTCAAGAGTCGTCCCAAAGCCATCTGGTCCCAGCCAAACCCCCAACCGCCCACCAAACCCCTTTGCCGCATCAGCCAACACCCCAAATCCATTTGGTTGTTGCTCCTTAAACTTCCGCGTCGTCGGCTTACCATAATACGCCGGAGCATCAATCGCACCTGCATCAAAGGCATAAATATCCAACTCCATCCCATACTCATCATTCATCCACTGAAAGAAGCCTAAATTCGCCAACGACTGCTCCTCGGTCGGCCCCTCATTCGTATTATTGATCCAAGTAAAGTAATGCGATTCCGATAGAGAAGACTCCACCGCGCCAGGAAACACCTCCGCAGTCACCTCATCCTGCGCCGATAAAATCGAGAACATCGGAACCAGTAAAAACCCCCGTAAAAAAGAAACTACAGGTGATGCAAATCCGCTCTTCATACCGAAGTCTGACCGCCTCAAATAAGGGCACAAGTCCGAATCCGAATCACCTCCACACTCACCTCCCCCTCCACCTATCCATGACTTCGTAGTTGCGGGCTAAGCCGCCACCACTGACTATCCAATCCATGAAGAAAGAGTCTGCGTCCAAAACTCTCAAATGGCTGGCCGTCATCATACCCCTCACACTTATCGTAGCCCTCCTCCTCCACACCCCCACTCCACACCCTCAGAAAAAAATCGATCCACCAAAAGCATCGCCCCCTCCACCCGCCCTGAATCTCGCCAACCTCGGCTTTCTCCCCGACTGGTCCCAGCTCGACCGCTACCAAGAAACAATCTCTCACGCCACCTTCCTCCACCGGCTCGAAACAATCTACACGAAAGGCGATTCATGGAAAAAATGGATCACGATCGATCCCGATCAAAAGCACGCCACAATCGGCGACCTCGTCCTACGCTTTGCGCAAATCGACCAACCCGCCCCCGGCGCGATCTTTGACTGGCAAAGCCTCACCTCCCTGTCCAAATCCCGCACCCTCCCGCTAGAGGGCCTCCACATCGCGATCGACCCCGGCCATATCGGCGGTGACTTTGCCGAAATCGAGGAACGAGAATACATCTGGAATCAAACAGTCATCCGCGAAGGCACCATGACCCTCCGGACCGCACAGCTCCTCGCCCCCCTCCTCCGCCACATGGGCGCACAAATCACCCTCGTCCGCGACAAACTAGAGCCCGTCACCCATAAACGCGCCACCGACTTCCGCAACCCCAGCCTCTTCTACCGCACTGCCGAAATACGGGCCCGCGCGCACCTCATCAACTACACCATCCAGCCAGACCTCGTCATCTGCCTTCACTTTAATGGCTCAGCCTCCGTCCTCCCCGAGTTCTCCCAGCACTTCCACGTCCTTCTCAATGGAACCTACACCGAGGGAGAACTCTCACATGAAGACGAGCGCTTCCAGATGCTCCAGCGCCTCCTCGCCGGCACCATCACCGAAGAAATCCCCCTCGCCCGCCAAGTCGCAGCCGCTTGTAATGATTCGCTAAAGCTCCCCGCTTTCAGTTACTCTAGTAAATCTCGTACGTCTCAAAACGTCGACAACCACCCCAACCTCTGGGCTCGCAACCTCCTCGCCAACCGCCTTTACCAATGCCCCGTCATCTTCATGGAACCCTACGTCATGAACAGCTTCCGCTTCATCACCCGCTTTAATGAAAACCCAGAACAAATCTACCTCGAATACGCCCACGCCGTTGCCGATGGCCTAACCCGCTACTACTCCCAGAAATGAAGCCCTCCCTCCTCATCGCCGGAGCCGGATACCTCGGCACCGAAATCGCCCGCCAAGCAGAGGCCACCTATCAAGTCACCACGCTCACAAAATCGGGCGACCTCGGCAACCTTGCCGGCGACCTCGGCAGCCTTGCCGGCGACTACAGCAACCTTGCCTGCGACCTCTCCGACCCCGCCCAAGTCGCAGCCCTCACCGCCACCTGCCCCCATCCCGAAATCATCATCCACTGCGCATCCTCCGGCCGTGGCGGCCCAGAAGCATACCGAGACGTCTTTATCAAAGGCACCACCAACCTCCTCCAATCATTCCCCCACAGCCACCTCATCCTCACCTCCAGCACCTCCGTCTACCACCAAACCGATGGCTCCCCCGTCGACGAATCATCCCCCACCTCACCCATTCGCGAAACCTCCCAACTCCTCCTCCAAGCCGAGCAAATCGTCCTCAAAAACAACGGCACCGTCGCTCGCCTTGCCGGACTTTACGGCCCCGGCCGCAGCGCCATCCTGCGCAAGTTCCTCGACCAATCCGCCGTCATTGAAGACACCGGCCAGCGCATCCTAAACCAAATCCATCTCGTAGACGCCGCCTCCGCCACCCTCCACCTCGCTGCAAAAAAAACAAAAGGCATCTATAACATCGCCGACAACACCCCCATCACCCAACTCGAGTGCTACCAAGGCCTCGCCACCCACTTCGCCACCCCCCTCCCACCCACTGGAGAAAAAAACACCTCACGCAAACGAGCCTGGACTCACAAAAAAGTCCTCAACGCCAAGATCCGCGCCACCGGATGGGCCCCCACCTACCCCGCCTTCATAGACTCGCTCCCGTCCCTAACCTCATGAGATCGGCCCTCCTCATCATCAGCATCACCCTCTCCTACACCCTCCTCCGAGGGTGGCCGGAACCTTGGCACCCCATCATCAGAGTCTGCCTCGCCGTCTCCGCCCTCGTCGTCGCCTTCGCCCTCTGGGGCCAGGCAAAAAAAACCACCACCAACCTCGCCAAACCCGCGCGCAAACCCCGCCTCCTAGACTACCTCACCGTCGGCATCGCCATCCTCCTCGTCGAGTGCTTCTTCCTCGTCTTCCTCTCCCTCGCCCCACCGCAGACCGTCAGCCTCGCACTCTCGCTCGACGAAGCCCTTCACCCCGAAATCTACCAAAACGACCCACAACCCACCCCAAATCAAACCACCCCCAATGCCCCCCCAGGCTCCGATGGACCACTCATCACCTCAAACTGGCTCTTCTCCGGCCCCGGACCACGCACCCTCAACAAAAACAAAAAAGTCACCCCCTCAAACAAACCAGAACTCTACCTCTTCCCCGCCTCCAAAGGAGACGCCAAACGACTCACCTCCACCGCCCTCTTCCTCCGCAGCTTCACCCTCGCCACCTACCAAGCCGGCGCCTGGCTCCCCCAACCCGCCATCCCCCGGACCCTAAAGGCCAACGGCCAAGCCCTCACCATCCCTCGCCAAAAAAAAGGCCCCTCCGTCACCTACGACATCTCACACCCCGTAAACCCCTACGGCCGCACCCTCGCCGTCACCATCCCAGACTTTACCTCCATCCAACTCCCATCCCTTCGCCAAACCTCCCCCGCCACCTTCCGCCTCCCCGCCTCTGCCGCGCAGAATAATAACTACCGCTACACCGCCACCTCCGTCCTCGTCCCCTTCGATCAACTCCCACCCATCATCGCCCCCGGCGTATCCCCATCGCCCACCTATCTTGAACTCCCTGCCGACCCCACCCTCCGCCAAAAAATACAAACCCTCGCCGCCACCTTCGGCCCGCCCTCCCGCGCCTCACTCAGCAAACTCCGCAGCCACCTCCGCACCCACTACCAATACTCCCTCAACCTCAACATGCCAGAAGAGGCTGATCCGCTCGATAGCTTCCTCTTCAACACCCGCACCGGCTACTGCACCCACTTCGCCACCGCCACCGTCATGCTCACCCGCGCCATGGGCATCCCCTCACGCATCGCCTTCGGTTGGTCCGGCGGCCGCTACTTTGAAGGGCCTAACCTCTTTGTCTTCCGCGCTCGCGAGGCCCACGCCTGGACTGAAATCTACCTCGCAGACCACGGCTGGGTCATCCTCGAAACCACCCCCGCAGGTCGGGAAGAAGGCACCCCATCCCGCGCAAACTCAGGCGAGGCCCCACCCATCCCCGACCTCCTCGGAGACTCCAGCGAACCCACCTCTCACACAGACCTCGCTCCCCTCCGATCCATCGCCACCTGGCTCGGCCTCGCCTCCGCCATCGCCCTCCTCATCACCCTCCTTCTCCGGCGCACCACCACCCCGCCCCACCAACACACCAGCACCACCAACCTCCTCCCAGACCCACCCCACTACCTCTCCGCCTTCCGCCGCGCCTGTCACACCCACGGTCACCCCATCCCACCAGGCCGCACCCTCCGCGCCCACCTCGCCCTCATCGATGCCCCCCCCTTCGCCACCGACCTCCTAAATTACCACTACTCAGTCCAATACGCCGACGCCTCCCCCAGCAAACCCACCGAAAAAAAACTCCTCAAACACCTCAAGAACTGGGAAAAATCAGCTTATTCAAAAAAAATCCCCCGCCCAAACCCTCATAGAATAAAGAAAAAAACATAAATCAGCAGCTTAACTCACTTTTCTTCATCACGCTTTGAATACTTTTCACACACACCCCGTTTCATAGGGGCAGCGAACAACAACGTTGTCCCCCCAACTTAGCCCGACTTTCTTTTCCCCCGGAGGAGAGTCGGGCTTTCTCTTTTCTTGCCACCCACCTCACAACAGACCAAATTACCCAAGCCATGAAATCTCGCGAGCTCCTCACCGCCACCATCGCCGCCCTTCTCGCCTCATGTAGCGCCGGCCAAGCCCCCCCACTCCAGACCGCCCCAGCCACTCAGGCCGCGCCGGCCTCCCAGCCCATCGTCGTTCGCCCCACTCCCGTCCGGCCAGCCCTCCCCTCAGCCACCACCCCCACCATCA
>JALZWJ010000143.1 GCA_023300065.1 Akkermansiaceae bacterium | reverse complement strand
GTCTCGACGATGGAGTGATCCACCTTCCTTATTGGCTCCTTAGCTATGATGCGATGGTGTCTATGTTCATTGACCGGAGTGATAACAATGCTCCGAATCAAGCTATGGTTATCAGCAGATCGGTAATCGAGGCCAAACAGGCCTACCTTACAGAAAATGAACAAACCGATCTTGTTGAGAATTTCACGATTGATAGCCCAATCCCATTCGATCTGAACCAAGTTCTCGAGAAGATGACGGAGCTTAACGAAGAGCGAGACTTCAGCTCATCAAAGCAGGGAAGAGCGGGAGAATTCAATGGAAAACTCGGAAGAGTAATTCAGCGGCTCAGAAACAAACAAACTGATCGTCGGCTGGGATTCCTGTTTCAGGGCGGGGACGCTACCCTTCGATTTGATTGGCTGGACACCCTTTCTTCCGCGCTTATTGCCGGCAGTAAAGATCAGTCAACTGGAGGTGGTGGCGTAAAAGTCGTTAATTTTTCAGAAGTGCCTTCGGACATTCTTCCATTGATTGTTAGTCTGGTCGCGAAGCTTGCCTTCTCGATTCAGCAGTGGACTCCAAATGCTGATCGTCATCCAATCGCTCTCTTCTGCGACGAGGCGCACCTCTACATTCCAGAGAGAACTAACACTGATAGCTCGGGAGAGGTTTCCGTTCAAATCTTCGAGAGGATTGCGAAAGAAGGACGGAAATATGGACTGGGTCTTGTTGTGATCAGTCAGAGACCATCAGAAGTGAATCGGACAGTTATGAGTCAGTGCAATAACCTTGTAGCCATGCGTTTGACCAATGGCGACGATCAGAATGTCGTGCGTCGTCTACTTCCTGACAGTCTAGGTGGCTTTGGCGATCTCCTGCCGATTTTAGACACTGGTGAGGCACTTGTCGTAGGAGATGCGACGCTGCTTCCAACCCGAATTCGTATCGCTGAGCCTGATAACAAACCTGACAGCGCTACTGTGGCGTTCTGGGAAGAGTGGTCAAACGAAGACGGTAAAGATTCAATATCTTCAGCAGTTGCCAACTGGCGTCGCCAATCGGTGCAGTCAGAGGGCGATGCATAATATTCCTTTAGGCGGCTGATGGATTTTTCGCAGGGCGGGACGCCCGCGCTCCATAGCGAAAAACCCCGGCCGCGACCTGAGTCGGGACCGGGGTTGAGAAGTTAAAAGTCCGCTTTATTTATATTCCTTAAGGAAAGCGACGAGGTCGGCGACGTCTTGGGGGGTGAGGCCGAGTTGGTCGGCGGAGAGCATGAGGGAGTGCCTTAGTTTGAAGGGCTTTTTGCTTGCGATGCGGTCGCGGGGGATCATTTGGGTGAGGCCGCCGGTGGAGGTCATGATGAGGGGATCGCCGTTGTTGATGGCGATGCCGTGGACGTGGCCTCCTTTTTTCAGGGCGATGCCGGTGCCGGAGTAGCCGTGGGCGATGTCGGCGGAGGGCGCGATGATGGAGCGGGCGATGACGTCTAAGGTTTGGCCTTGTCCCCAGCCTTTGAGGTTGGGGCCGTAGTTGACTCCAGCTCCGTTAAACTCGTGGCACATGACGCAGCGCATGGCGGTGGCTTTGCCTTTGGTGGCGTCGCCTTTGAGGCTTAGGACGTCTTTGACGGTGAATTTTGGTTTCTTTGGTTTTGGAGCGGTGACGGGGGTGATAACGATTTTTGAGGGGTCGTAGATGCCGTGTGTTTTGAGGTCTTTAGCGATGCCGTATTTTTTCCATTCGCCGTTCCCGTTCCGGAGGAGCCAGTTGACGGCGTCTGCTTTGGTGAGGTTATTTGAAGCGAGTTTGAGGGTGGCTTTGGCGGCTGTTTCATGGTCGATGAAGGCGAGGGACTCGACTGCGAAGGCGCGCTGCTGGGCGGTGAGCGAGTGGTGCTGTGCGCGGGCTGTGAGGTCTGCGACGGCGGCGGCGGGCCAGAGGCGCCAGGTAAGTCTGGCGAATTGCTCAGACCATTCGTGAGGTGCGCCGGGTTTCATCGCTTCCTTGATGGCGAGCCAGATTTCGGATTCTTGGTTGGCGGCCCCGAGGCCGATCGCTTCGATGGCGTTTTTGTCGGTGTGATCGACCTTGGCGGCGAGCTTGGCGAAGATGTGCTTTGTCTTGGCAGCGGGGAGGTCGCGGAGGGAGAGGGCGACATCGCGGAGGATGGCTGGGTCGCTGTGATCGGCAAAGGTCTCGGCGTAGGGAAGGATGTTTACTCCGACACGGCGGAGAGCACGGTAGGCGGTGAGTTGGACGTTGGTATCAGTCGTTTGAAGCATCAATTCACAAGTTGCCATGCCTTTTTCTCCAAGGTGGGGAAGAAGCCAGATTGCGCGAGCTGCAAGGTGGGGATTGGGGTCGCCTATGAGTTTGTTGAGGGCTGGGAGGGCCTTTTCTCCCATTTCCTTAAGGGCGGTGAAGCCTAGGAAGCGGGTGTTGACGGCGGGGCTTTTTAGGGCGGTGATGGCTCCTGCGATGGTGGTGAGGTCAAACTGTGGGATGTTTGGTTTGAAGCCTTTTGGGGCGATACGGTAGATGGTGCCGGAGCATGAGTTGTCACGGTCGCCGTGGCCGCCGACGCGGGCGTCATACCAGTCGGAGATGTAGAGTGCTCCATCCGGGCCGACGCAGATGTCGGAGGGGCGGAAGAGGATCTTGGTGCTATCGGTGTTAGCACCTCCGCCGACGAAGTCGGAGCCGGCGTATTCTTTTGCCGGGTTGGTGGTGGTGAGGTTGGTTTGTTCGAGTTTGAAGGTGGCGCCTTTTGGCTCTGGCTTGTAGTGGAAGATGGTATTTTTCCCAGGCTCGCAGGAGAAGAAGGAGCCGTTGTAGGAGGCGGGGAGGGCTCCGTTTTCATACATGGTGACACCGGTGGGGGAGCCGCCGCCGTAGATGTGGCCAGCATCCATGGTGCCGGGGTCGTCTTGACGCCAATGCGCGCGGCCGTGGTCTTGACCGGGACGTTTTACGGCTTTGTAGAATTCCTTGGCGTCGCGGGTGAAGTAACCGGCGCAGCCGTATTCGAGGATGTAGGAGACGCGGCAGGCGGGTGGATCGTCGTTGTCGTTTTGGAAGGCGTTGCCGAAGGAGTCGAGCGATTGTTCATAGGAGTTACGGTAGCCGTGGCCGATGATTTCGGCGTTGGTGCCATCGGGATTCATGCGAACGGTGAAGCCGGAGGTCCAGATGTGGCCATCGTCCGAGCGTTTGCCGGCGACGGCGCGGTGGTCGACGGTGAATTCACCACCACCACCTTTG
This sequence comes from Akkermansiaceae bacterium, assembly GCA_023300065.1. Taxonomy (GTDB): domain Bacteria; phylum Verrucomicrobiota; class Verrucomicrobiia; order Verrucomicrobiales; family Akkermansiaceae; genus SW10. Next base: position 395 of record JALZWJ010000143.1, on the reverse strand, counting down.
TAGGGGCCGCCCATGTAGAAGTTTTTGCCGGAGTTGTCTTTAAAGACGGCTCCGCAGTTTCCGTTGTTGAAGTAGAGTTTGCCATCGGGTCCGGCGGTGACGGAGTGGAGGGAGTGGTCGTGGTTCTTTGCGTTGAAGCCGGTGAGGAGGACCTCGCGCTTATCGATTGCGGGGTCGAATTTGAGGTTCCGGTCGACGTCGGTGTAAACGAGGAGCTCGGGCGGTTGGGAGACGTAGATGACGTTGTCAAAGACGGCGACGCCGAGGGGGGCGACGAGGGCCTTTTCTTGGACGAAGGTGTGTGAGGAGTCGGCCTTGCCATCGCCATTGGTGTCTTGGAGGACGGCGATGCGGTCACCACCGGGGCGGCGTCCGTTGTGGCGGCGGTAGTTGAC
>JALZWJ010000142.1 GCA_023300065.1 Akkermansiaceae bacterium | reverse complement strand
TGGGGAGATCGGCGCGTGACCCTGCGGGTTTGAGGTCGATGCCGAATGCTCTGGAGGTGACGGACCGGGTGCGGGTGTATCGTGGGCGGAGTAAGATCGCAGGCTACCGAGGAATCGCGGTGGGGTATCCGGGCGGGATGAATTATGCCTTTAATGCAGAGAACGGAGCTTTGACGGGAATTTGGAAAGGGGAGTATGTGTCGGCGAATTGGCGGTCACAGGCGGCGGGGGATTTTAGCCCTGCACCCAAGTCGACGGTGGTGACTCTGGCGCAGGAGGTGGGCTTTTTACAGCTGGCAGATGATGGGACTGAGTGGCCCTTGGTGCCGGTGATGACGAAGGAGGCACCGGTGAATCCGGATCCACTTTATCCAAGGAATCGCGGCTATGCCTTTCAGGGGTATGCCTTTGATGAGGCGGGGAACCCGACTCTGATGTATGAGTGTGGGGAGATTGAAATCACGGACCGTTCGGTGGTGGATGGGGAGAAGGGGCTGAAGCGGACCTTCGAGCTGACTTCTCCTAAAGCCGGGGTGGTTTACTTCCGCGCGCTGACGGGCGGGGTGAGTGAGAAGTCCGAGGGACGCTATGCGACGAGTGATCTGAGTGTGACTTTCTCGGGTGGAGGCGCGCTGCTGCGCTCGATGGGAAATGGAGATGGGAAAGAGCTTTTGATTAAGATCCCGGTGAAGGCAGGGAAAACGACTTACACTTTGAATTATGAATTGCTGCGTTAACTTTTTATGCGCGTTTGCGCTGTTTTCATCCCTGTTTGCTGAGGAGGTGGGGGAACGCTGGGGAACGGCGGACCGTGAACGTGAGTATTACCGAGTGGTGGCCTTGCCAATTCCAGAGGGGGAGGTGATCGAGGCCGGGGCCTTCGAGGTCCTACCGGATGGGCGAGTTGCGGTGGGGACACGGCGGGGAGACATTTTTTTAATCTCAGGAGTAGATGACGCGAGGCCTGAGCCGAAGTACGAGAAGTATGCGACTGGGCTGGATGAGATCTTCGGCCTGGCGTGGAAGGATGAGTCCCTCTTTGTGACGCAGAGCTGTGAGTTGACGAAGCTGAGCGATACGAGCGGAGATGGCCGGGCGGATCGCTTTGATGTGGTTTCTGATGCGTGGGGGTATGCTAATTACCACGAGTATGCTTTTGGGTCGAAGTTTGACCCAGAGGGGAATCTCTATGTGGCACTGGGCTTGTCTAAGTCTTATCACTCGTGGGCATTATTCCGCGGGTGGGGCTATAAGATCACGCCGGAGGGGGAGAGCATCCCGATTGCGAGCGGGATGCGCAGTCCCGGTGGGATTGGTTTTAACGAGCATGGGGCTCTTTTCTATATCGAGAGTCAGGGGCCGTGGAACTCTGCGTGTAGTCTAAAGTTCGTGAAAGAAGGGGGCTTTATGGGGCACCCTGCGAGTTACAATTGGTATGATTTTACGCCGAGATTTGAGACGCCAATTGAGCCGAATTCGAGATCAAGTATTTTGATTGAGAAGGAGCGGGTGAAGGAGCTAGTGCCGTATGCTGTGATCTTTCCTTACATTCGGATGGGGCGGTCGATCTCGGGGTTTGTGGTGGATAAAACCGGGGGGAAGTTTGGGCCATTTGAGAATCAGATGTTTCTGGGTGACTATACGCAGTCGATCATCATGCGGGCAACGACGGAGCTGGTGAATGGAGTTTGGCAGGGGGCGTGTTATCCGTTTCGGGAGGAGCTATCTACGGGGATTCTGAATGTGCAGTTCACGCCGGGCGGGAGGCTTTTGGCGGGTGGCACGAATCGTGGTTGGCCGGTGCGCGGGTTAAAGCCTTATGCCCTGGAGCGACTGGAGTGGACGGGGAAGATGCCGTTTGAAATCAAGGAGGTGACCATCACTCCGGATGGTTTTCATCTCGCTTTTACGAAGCCGGTTGATGCGGAAACGGGGGGAGCGAATGAGACTTATCAGGTGACAACGTTTACCCATAATTATCATCAACGTTATGGTGGACCTGAGATCGATCAGACGGCTCCAGCCGTGTCTGCGGTGGTTCTGGCCGATGATGGGATGTCTGCCCGGATCGTGCTGGAGACGGTGAAGAAGGGGCACGTTCATGAGTTTGACCTCAGCGCGCTGAGGGGGCGAGACGGTGAAGCATTACTCCACCGCCACGCTTATTACACGGTGAACGAGGTGCCCTCTCAGTAAGTTAACTAAGTGGTGAGGAGGTGTTTTGCGCGAGTTTGACGGCGCTGCCGTAGGCGAGCATCTCTGACATGCCTTGCGCGACTTGTGAGGTGGTGAAGCGGACGTTGACGATGGCGTCTGCCCCCATCGCTTTGCCTTGTGCGACCATGCGGTCGGTGGCTTGATTTCGTGATTCTTGGAGCATTTCGGTGTAGCCGGAGACTTCTCCACCGATGATGGTTTTTAGTCCGGCCATGAGATCGCGACCGACGTGTTTTGCGCGGACGGTATTACCGCAGACGACGCCGAGGTGACTTGAGATTTGGAGGCCGGGGATGGTTTCGGTGGTGGATGTGATCATGGTTGGGGATATTGGCATTATCCTAGGATGATGCAGTTATAGAATAAGAGTTATTTTATCAGGGGGATTTTGGTTGGGCTTGCTTCGGGGGTGGGTTTGGTAGATTTTTGTGGAATGGAAAAGCGACGACTGGGAATGAGCGGGATTGTGGTGAGTGAGATTTGTATGGGGACGATGACCTTCGGGACGCAGGCGGATAAGGCGGAGAGCCTCCGCATCATGGATGAGTCGGTGGAAGCTGGGATTGATTTTTTTGATACGGCAGAGGTGTATCCCGTGCCGCCGACCGGTGAGTTGGCGGGATTGACTGAGAAGTGGGTGGGTGAGTGGTTAAAGGGGCGGCCGAGGGAGTCGGTCATTATTGCGACGAAGATTGCAGGAGCAGCACATGGTTGGTTTTGCCCGCCGATTAGGCATGGGAAGGCGGCTTTAGACCGGGTGCATTTACGGAAGGCCTTGGAAGGGAGTTTGAAGAGGCTAGGGACGGACTACGTGGATCTTTATCAGGTGCACTGGCCAGATCATGGGATGAGAACGATGGATACACTGGAGGTCTTGGATGAATTTGTGAAGGAGGGAAAAGTCCGCGCGATTGGTCTGAGCAATGACAATTCCTATGGCGTAATGAAGAGTCTCTGGGCGAGCGAGTTGGAGGGGGTGACGAGAATTGATACGGTGCAGAATAATTTTTCGCTGAATAACCGGAGAGACGAGCATGAGCTGGCGGAATGTTTACGCAGAGAGAAGGTGAGTTTACTGCCCTATAGCCCGCTGGGTGGGGGAGTTCTGACGGGGAAATATAATGACGGAATTCCTGAGGGGGCTCGATTTTCTGAGTATTTGACAACAGGGGGAGAGCGTCAGCGGGCGATGGCGACGCGGTTTGTGAATGACCAAACGATTGCTTCTACGAGGGCTTTTGGAGAGATTGCGAAGGAATTAGATCTGGATGTGGCGACGCTGGCGACGGCTTGGAGTAAGCAGCATGAGTTTGTGGCCTCGACGATTGTCGGTGTGAGATCGGTCGCTCAGATGGAACCAATTTTGAAGGCGGCGGGCGTGGTATTAGAGGAGACTACGCTGGCTAAAATTAATGAAGTGAGTGAGAAAATTAGATATCCGATGGGATGATCTTGATTTGGTAATTTTTTTATCTATGATAAACTAGATTTGCTCTTGAATTATAATTGCGTGCAATCAAGGCTTCTGTGTGAGTATTTTAGCGCGAGATCAACAAAGAAAGATTGGTCGAAAGCCAGAAGGGATGGCGGCTTGTTTACTTCCTTTCGAGGCAGATGGCAGCATCGCGCAGAAGGCATTTCAAGCAGCAGTGCGCCGGACTGAGGCGGCGGGATTAAAGTGTGCCGTTAATATGGATACGGGCTATGCGAACTACCTTACGGAGAAAGAGAGAGGAGATGTCTTGGCTTGGACGCGGGAGGCGCTAGGGCCGGACCGCCCTTTTGTGGCGGGTGTTTTCGTGGAAGGATTAGAAGGGGGGCTTGTCGATCTTTACCGGCGGGGAGCTGATGAGATTGCGGGGTTCGGTGGGACGCCGATATTGTTTCAAACCACTCGTTTTCATGATTGGGCTCCGCACGAGATTGTGGATCTCTACCGAGAAGTCTGTGAACCTTATGACTCCGTGTTGGGGTTTGAGCTAGGGAAGATGTTTGCCCCTAATGGGATGATATATTCTGAGGAAGTGGTGCGTGGGTTGATGGGTATCCCTTCACTGAAGGGCATTAAGCATTCTTCATTAAGCCGTGGTGAGGAGCTGAAGCGGCTTGCTCTACGCGATGAGGTCCGCCCAGATTTCCGGATCTATACCGGAAACGATCTTGGGATCGATATGATAGAATACGGGTCAGATTATCTGCTGGGATTGGCCGCTTTTTGTCCGGAGAAGTTTGCTGAGCGCGACCGGCTCTGGGCGGAGGGGGACGAAGGTTATTATGAACTTAATGATGCTCTCCAGTATTTAGGGAATGTTGCTTTCCGTGATTCGGTTCCTGCTTACAAACATAGCTGTGCGGTCTTTCAACATCTCTTGGGGCGAGTCCCCTCTAGCGAGCCTCACCCGCTTTGTCCTCGACGTCCTGATTGGGAGCTTGAGATCATGAAGGACTGCGCGGCGAGACTTGGTTACTAAAAATAGAATGTCCAAAAAGACTAAAATAGTAACGATGGCTGAGATCGCGGAGCGAACCGGTGTTTCTAAGGCGACGGTCTCTCGTTCATTGGCTGGATCTTCTCTGATTGGTAAGGAGGTGAGAGAGTTGGTGGAGAATGTTGCTAACGGTTTGGGATACGTGAAGAAGTCTCAGAAGAGGCACGCGGAGCGCTCTATCCTGACGATCAAAGTAGTCCTCCCCTCCGGCCACCAGCGAAGCACTCAACTCTTCTATAGTTTTATGGAGTTGGTGGATGGGCTCCGTGATGGATTGATGCCTTCTGGCGCAAATATTATTGTCGAGACGTATAGTCAAAATTACAGCCCCTTCCCTCATAAAAAGGGGGGAGAGATCGATGCCTTTGTTTTTGCGTTCCACCGTCCATCTACAGAGGTCCTCGCTGAGATCCGTGAACAAGGTGCGGCATGTGTGGTGATGAACCGGATTGTTCGTGGGGTGAGGCAAGTGGTGAGTGATCATCGTGACGCTCTCCAACAAATCGCAGCTCATTTGGCCGATCAGGGGGTGAGAGAGGGGTGTTGTTTCGTAGGGTATGGGGGAATCGGTGATGTCTTGCGAACCCGTTTGAAAGGTTTTGATGAAGGGTGCCAGGCGTATGGGATTACTTTTGATCCGGTTCTTGATTCATGGACGGCAGCCAGCCCGGATGATTTCACGCGGGAAGATGTGCAGGCTTGGTATGATCGAGGTTACCGAACTTTTGTGGGGGTGAATGATGTGGTGGGATTAGTTCTCATGCAACAGGTCCGCTCCCTAGACCTCCGTATTCCTGATGATGTCCGGGTTACGGGCTGTGATTGTGGGCCTCTTCATGGCGTCACTTATCCGCGCCTGACTTCGGTGATGTTGCCGGTTAAGAAGTTGGCGGAAGAGGTCGGAAAATCACTCCAAGAAGAGATCGTGGAGAAAACTAAGACGCAGAATGTTTTAGTGGTGAAAGGGGAGCTGCTCGTGGGGGGAACCACTTAAAATATATGAGTTACCAAGAATTAGCGGTCCATACGTTCACTACGAAGCCGTGGTCAATTGACGAGTGTATCGAGCAATATGCTCGTCGCCAAATCGGGGGGATTTCTATTTGGCGAGAGACGCTGGAAGGGGAGGATTTGTGCTCTGTTGCGAAGCAGGTGAAAGATGCTGGGCTAAAGGGGGTTTCTTTAGTGCGAGGTGGGTTCTTTACAGGGGTCACGAAGAAAGAGCGGCACGATGCCCTAGAGGTGAATCGGCAAGCGATTCGGGAAGCCGAGATTCTGGATCTCCCTTCACTGGTCCTAGTGTGTGGGGCGACGGTTGGTCAGACTCCCCGCCAAAATTATGAGCAAATCCGCGATGGGATTGGCGAACTTGCGGATGAGGCCGCCCGCCACGGGGTACGACTTTTAGTAGAGCCTCTCCACCCCGTTTATGCGGGTAACCGCTCTGGTATTTCTTCGCTCAAAGTGGCGAACGATCTCTGTGAGGAGCTGAATCACGCGAATGTGGGAATCGCGCTCGATGTCTACCACGTCTGGTGGGAGCATGACCTTGCGGACCAGATCGAACGAAGCGCAGCTGCTGGCTGGCTGGACGCTTACCACATCTGTGACTTTAAGCCGGACCAAAGCGACCTTCTTCTGGATCGCGGAATCATGGGGGAAGGCTGCGCTGACTTAGCAGGCATCGATAAGATGATGACGGGAGCCGGTTTTGATGGACTCCGTGAAGTGGAGATCTTTTCATCCAAATGGTGGGAGCGTGATCAAGGAGAATTCCTCGACGAGATCCTGACCGCCTACGACAAAATTTACCGAAAATAATGAGCACAGAAAAAACCGAGCGAATCGGCATTATCATGAATGGCGTCACGGGACGCATGGGCACGAATCAGCACCTTGTCCGGTCCATCTTAGCGATCCGTGAGCAGGGCGGAGTTCTGCTGGAAGATGGAAGGCGCTTGATGCCTGACCCGATCTTGACGGGACGTAATGAGGGGAAGTTGAAGGCGCTCGCTGAGAAGTATGGAGTGGAAAAATACTCCACCGATTTGGATGCTGTTTTGGCGGATGATTCGTATTCGGTTTTCTTTGATGCCTCAGGCACTCCTTACCGGGTTGATTTTTTGGAGCGTGCGATCGCAGCAGGAAAGCACATTTATTGTGAGAAGCCTACGGCGGTTGATCCGGCGGAGGCCTTCCGCATTGCTGATGTCGCGGAGGTTGCGGGAGTGAAAAATGGAACGGTTCAGGATAAGCTTTGGCTCCCTGGGATTCAGGCCTTCCGTAAGCTGAAAGAAGAAGGATTCTTTGGTGAGATTCTCTCGGTGCGTGGTGAGTTCGGTTACTGGGTTTTCCCGGGCCATGATGAGGCTCAGCCTGCCCAGCGTCCCAGCTGGAATTACCGTAAGGAAGACGGCGGCGGAATGATCATCGATATGCACTGCCACTGGCGATACGTGATCGACAATCTCTTCGGTGAAATTACGGAAGTCTTCACCCATGCCGCGACTCACCTGCCCGAGCGGATCGACGAAGATGGCAAGCCCTATGTCTGCACCGCAGATGATTCCGCTTATGCTCTTTTCAAAACCGACACCGGTGTCATTTGCCAATTTAACTCCTCATGGGATGTCCGAGTCCGCCGTGATGACCTCTTAACAATGCAGGTCGATGGCACGAAAGGCAGCGCAATCGTGGGGCTCCGTAAATGTTGGGCTCAAAGCGCGGCTAATACGCCACGTCCGGTCTGGAATCCGGATATCGATAGCCCCATTGACTTCTATGCAGGTTGGGAAGAGGTCGATCCAGGCGCCTGCGATAATGCCTTCAAAATTCAGTGGGAACTTTTCCTAAAGCACGTCGTCAACGACGAGGCATTCCCTTGGTCTCTGCGTGAAGGAGCAAAAGGCGTGGCTCTCGCTGCCAAATCTTTGGAGAGTCACGAAGCGGGTTCTTGGATAAAAGTTTAGAAAGTTTCTCTTTCACCCTTGCGTGGTGCCCCATCCATCGCTGATGCTCCTTCTTAGCACACACCTGCCCATGGAAACCGTTCTTCATCTTCCCGAAACTGACAAAGCCTCTTCGATCAAACAAGTTGTCTCTGCTCTGCAATCTGCAGGGTTAGAGCCAGTGCATGATAAGAAAGACTGGGGCGACTGGATTAACCTCCCGCCGAATAAGACCGTCATCAGCATCGCCTCTGAGCGTGGCATGACCCGTTCAGCGACTGTTGAGTTTAGCGAGGGCGAAGACGACCACCTTGAAATCCCCATCATCACCGCCTTCCGTGAACTCGGATGGTATGGCACTGATGAGGATGGTGAGTATCAGCTCTAGAACCGCCGTAAGACGGTGTCTTGATCAAAGCGCTCCTCACGGTTCGGATAGTCGAGCGTGTGGTGTGATCCGCGCGACTCCTTCCGCAGGAGGGCGGAGTCTACGATGATGGAGGCGGTCGCCACGAGATTGCGGAGCTCCAAAATATCTGGAGTGAGGGTGTAGCCCCAATAGAATTCCTTCACCTCACGGCGGAGGTTTTTCAAACGATACCCCGCGCGGCGGAGTCGTGTATCGGTGCGGACGATGGAGACATAGTCCTGCATGGTGCGGCGGAGTTCATCCCAAGCGTGGTAGATGTTGACGAGTTCTTCGGGCGGCGCGGCATTCCCGGTCTCCCATTTTGGGATGGTGGGGGGCGATGGGACCTCCTTGCCTGGAGGGTAGAGTCGCATGATTTCGTCAAGCGCACGGCGCGCCATGACATTGCCTTCTAATAGGCTGTTCGAGGCGAGGCGGTTTGCGCCGTGTAGACCCGTGCAGGCGACTTCACCTACGGCATGGAGGCCGCGGATCGAGGTTTTTCCCTGTAAGTCGGTGACCACGCCACCGCATTGGTAGTGAGCGGCGGGGACGACTGGGATGGGGTTCTTTAAGGCATCGTGGCCGAATTCGAGGAGGGTCTTGTGAATGAAGGGGAAGCGTTCGGTGAAAGTGTCGCCGAGAGGGGAGACATCGAGATAGACGCAGGCCGCGCCGGTGCGTTTGATCTCGGTATCGATGGCCCGGGCGACGATGTCACGAGGGGCGAGCGAGCCACGGGGATCGTGATCATTCACAAATTCATGGCCCTCGCCATTCACCAAAACGGCACCTTCGCCACGGACCGCCTCGGAGACGAGGAAGGAGCGAGCTTCCGGGCCAGTGGCAGCGGGGTTGTAGAAACAGGTGGGGTGGAATTGCACGAACTCCATATTGGCGATGGAGGCTCCCGCGCGCCATGACATCGCTAGGCCATCGCCCGTCGCGGAGTCTGGGTTGGTGGTGTAGAGGTAGGTCTTTCCGCAACCGCCGGTAGCAAGAATGACGCGGGGCGATTCCATGACCTTCACTTCGCCAGACTTCGAGTCCAAAACATAAGCGCCGAGGATGCGGTCATCAGTCACTGCGCCGAGCTTGCCGGTGGTGATGAGATCGATGGCGTAGTGATCTTCGAGAAGCGTGATGTTCTTGTTCGCCTTCGCGGTCTCCACGAGCGAGGTCGCGATCTCGCGCCCCGTGGTATCCTTCGCGTGGAGGATGCGGCGCTCCGAGTGGCCGCCTTCTTTTCCGAGCGAGTAGCGCTCCGGTTCATCATGATCTTTATCAAAGCTCGTCCCCCAGGCCACGAGTTCATCGATCGTCTCCGCGCCTTCATCAATGATCACGCGCACCGCTTCCTCATTACAGAGTCCCGCCCCGGCATCGAGAGTATCGGCGACATGCTTCTCACAGGTGTCCCCCTCATCACGCAGCCCCTCCGGCAGCACCGCAGAGATCCCCCCCTGGGCCCAAGCCGTATTCGACTCCAGAAGTTTCCCCTTGGTGATGACAGTAACCTTGCCGAACTCAGCGGCCTTGATTGCAAAAGAAAGTCCGGCCACACCAGAGCCGATCACGAGAAAGTCAGACATTTACAAAAGGACCTTCAATGCCAAAGGCCCACTTGGCAATGGGTTTTCTTTTTCAGAGGGGTTCGTCTAGCTCCCGCGCTCATCTCTAGCTTTCATGAAAACAGGTCATGAGTGAGGCGAGGAGCGTGAGCCTTGCGGTCCAGGCGAGGGAGCGGATCCAGTTTGTGCGGGCGAGGGCGGGGGCGTTTTCTGGGGTGAGTTTGGCGTGTTGGGGGACTTGGATGAAGGCGGTGGAGGCCCAGATGATGGCGAGGAGAAGGGTGGGGATAATCTGAGTTTGCCAGTCGCCAAGGAAGAGGCAGGCGGCGCAGGTGGTGGCTTCTAGAAACATGAAGGGGGCGATGACGTAGGTCACTTGGCTCATGTAGCGGGTGTGGTAGTCGTCGAAGGCTTCTCCTTTTAGGGTGGCGAAGAGGGGGTAGATGGCGACTTGGACCATCCAGATGATTCCGGTCATGGCGGCGCAGGCGATGAGCTGGATGGTGAGGAGTATTTCGAACATCGATGCTTGTGCGTAATCTTGATTTCCGGAGCTGCAAGCGAATCCTACGCCGTGAGCTGGGCGCTGGCTATGTGAGCGAGTTAAGAAATCGCTGCAAGCTTGGGTGAATCTCTGAAGTCAGACGATCAATGGGGATCAGGTCTTTGAGCGAGATCTCCTGCTGTTGGAGGTCTTTTAGGACAGGGTAGAAAGCCTCGGGCCCGACTTTTTTAAGGCTCATTGTCCGACGGTTTCAGCCAAGTTTTTGATCTTAGCTCCTTTGAAAAATTCGGGAGAAACGATGGAGTTCTCCCGTTGGATCTTCACCAGTATCGAGTCGTGCTTGGTCGGAGGCACGCGCGGCTTTTTTCTCCTTGCGACGCTGGAGAAAGAACTCGGGTCCCTCGATGATGATCTTTGCCATTTGTGAGGACCTTACTGGAGAAGGGGTAAAAGATCAAATCTGCAATGAATCAGGTGCCCAAGGTGCATCTCATCCAGCCTTCATAGCGCAAGCTTCAGTTCCCTTCTGCTTTTTCTGTGGTCACTCTTAGCGCTTATGGGGTGAGGCCGTTTTTCAAGCGGGGAATTGTCACGCGGATTTCCAAGGGCCCGAATCTGGCGGGTGTTATTTTTCTTACTGGATGACGTTGAGATTGGTTCTTCAGTCAGGTCAAACCACCTGATATGAATTAGAACGAGGATCGAAAGGGATATACGGTAGATCTAAAAACAACTTTGAGTATGAGCAACGACGACCTTCAGATCATTGAGAGCGAAGACGGACTGACTGCTGACGTCCGCGCCATGATCTCGCAAACCCGCGAGGGTGTTGCTCAGGTTGTGAACCAAGGCATGACCTTGCTTTACTGGCGCATTGGAAAACGCATCCAGACAGAAGTGCTTGGAAATGAACGCGCTGAATATGGAAAAGAGATTGTGCGATCACTGAGCGCACAATTGACGGAAGATTTTGGGAGGGGTTTTAGTTACACCGCACTTACGCGAATGGTGAACTTTGCGGAGCAATTTTCTGAATCTGTAATTGTTGCTACACTGTCGCAACAATTGAGTTGGTCGCATTTTAAAGAGCTTCTTCCGCTCAAAGACGATCTCCAACGCGATTTCTACGCCGAGATGTGCCGTGTCGAGCGCTGGAGCGTTCGCGCTTTGCGGAAGAAGCTGGATTCCATGCTCTTCGAGCGCACTGCGATCTCGAAGAAACCGGAAGAAGTCGCGAAGGCCGAACTTGCGGCCCTCCGCAGCGAAGACCAGCTCACGCCCGATCTCGTCTTCCGTGATCCCTATTTCCTCGACTTTCTCGGCCTCAAGGACCGTTACCTCGAAAAGGATCTCGAAGACGCCATCCTGCGCGAACTCGAAACCTTCCTCCTCGAGCTCGGTCAGGGTTTCACTTTCCAAGCCCGCCAATTCCGCATTCAGATCGACTCCGATGACTTCTACCTCGATCTCCTCTTTTACCATCGCGGACTGAAACGTCTCATCGCTATCGACCTCAAGCTTGGTGACTTCAAAGCGGAACACAAAGGCCAGATGGAACTCTATCTCCGCTGGTTGGCGAAGCATGAGCAACAGCCCGGCGAGGATTCACCTCTGGGGATCATCCTTTGTGCTGGGAAAAAAGCCGAGCAAATCGAACTTCTTGAACTCGACCAGAGCGGCATCCACGTTGCCGAATATCTGACCGCCCTCCCATCGCGCGAACTACTGCAACAGAAGCTCCAAGCGGCGATTGAGATTTCTAAGGCGCGGTTTGGGAGTAAGGGTTCCTAAGATTTGAGTTCATG
>JALZWJ010000141.1 GCA_023300065.1 Akkermansiaceae bacterium | reverse complement strand
CGCCTTGGCCGCCTTTGAAGTGGAAGGCCTGAACCTCACCATAGAAAAAGAAAACAAACGCGACATCCTCCCCATCGCTTCTTTTAGCCAAGGCGACCAAGATGAGGTGAAAAAATGGGTCAGCGAAAAAAAGGAAGATAAAAGCAGCTCAGCCGGGTTGGAGATCTCTAAAAAAGGAAAACTTTTGTATAAAACTTCATTCAAAAACACTGAAGGGTGGCGAGTGTCGAGCGGAGATTGGAAATGTGAAAATAACACGATCTCAGGCACACAAAAAGTAGGCAAAGGTCACAAAGCGCACATTGTCATTAAGAGACCCAAACCAGTGAACACGATCATTACCTGTGAAGTTTATCTCGGAGATTCAAGCTCCCTGGAATTCACTATCGATGATGCTCCCCGAAAGCTAGGCCGCATCGGCTTGACTCCTAAGAGCTTTAAAGGGATTCAAACTCATCGAATGAAAAAATCGCCAATTAAGAAAAAGTTCAATGTCATCAAAGACAATTTTGAAACCGATCAATGGCACGAAATTAAGATCGAGATGATGGGGAATCAAATCGTGGCTCAACTTGGGAAACATAGCACAAGGAGCATCGATAATGTTTGGGACAAAAAGACAAAACGCCTCGGACTCCTTGTCTCAAATGGGCCGGCCAAATTTCGGAACCTAAAAATCTGGGAAGCCTTGCCGAAAGATTAGGTGGTGTGTTCTGCGTCGTGAGTCTGTCGGTGGTTCGAGACCCTCAAGCACCTTCGTCCGGTAATCGACCGCTACGGGCTGAGGCGGTCGATGGTCCACTTGGCGTCTTTGCTGAGGTAGCGGAGGCGGTCGTGGAGGCGGCCTTGGCGGCCTTGCCAGAACTCGATGTAGGTGGGGGTGAGTTCGTAGCCACCCCAGAAGTCGGGGCAGGGGACTTCTCCTGATTCAGGGAAGCGTGCTTTGAGTTCGGCATCACGGGTCTCCAAGGTGGCGCGGACGTCGATGCGGGCGGATTGTTTTTCGGAGACCCAGGCCCCGACCTGAGATCCGTAGGGGCGGGTGCGGAAATAGGCCTCAGAGGTGGCGCGGGAGGTTTTTTGAACCGTTCCGCGAATGCAGATTTGCCGTTCCAGTTCGCGCCAGTGGAAGGTCATGGAGGCGTTTGGGTTTTCGGCAAGGTCGCGTCCTTTTTGAGATTCATAGTTGGTGAAGAATTGGAGTTTTTCCTTCACGATCCCTTTTAAAAGAACGGTCCGTGCGGAGACGATGCCTTCTTGGTTCGCGGTGGCAAGGTTCATGGCATTGGAGTCGGTGATCCCTTGATCACGGGCCACTTTGAACCATTCTTCGAGTTGCATGAGGGGATCCGGGTGCATTTCTGCGACGCGGATTCCTCCCTGTGTGTAATTTTCGCGGAGGTCAGCTAGGTTCATGGCTTTGGTTCGTCCTGATCGTCCTCAATTTCAAGTGAAACATAATCATCTCCCTCTCTTTGAAGGCGGATGGAATTAATCCACAGCACTGCGATCACGCCCATGAAGGTGAAGGTCAGTTCCAGAAAAACGGGGGTGAACATGAAGCCGATGAGCTTGCGGAAGACCTCGCCCGCGAAGCCCGGTAAACGCCCCGCTAGGCCGATCCCAATGATCACGCCCGCGACCCCGACGATGGGAACGATACCGGTGAGAATCATCTTAGTGCGCTTGGTCATGGGCTTACGTTGGCATTTTTTCACAAAATGGGTAGGAAAAGAAGATCGCGATGAAAGCGGGAGGCGCTCGCTGGGGCTCAGGTCGAATTTAGATTTCTCCCAGATGGCTTGTTGGGAAATCCTCCCTCTAAGTTTACGCACGCCGGTCTCTTGGGCTTGCCTTTTTACTCAGAAAACGAAGCATGTATTCCTATGGAAGAAATTCGGGTTCACGGGGTGACGAAACGCTTTGGTGATGTGACAGCGCTCAATCAGGTGTCGTTAGAGATCGCACGCGGTGAGCTGTTTTTCCTGCTGGGCGGGAGTGGGTGTGGGAAGACGACCTTGCTGCGCTGTATCGCAGGACTAGAGACTCCGACGGAAGGGCGCGTCTTTTTCGGTGAGCGGGATGTCACAGAACTGCCGACTCATAAACGCGAGGCCGCGATGGTCTTCCAATCCTACGCGCTCTGGCCCCACATGACGGTGGGTCAAAACATCGCCTTTGGCCTAGAGGAGCGGAAGGTGGATAAGAAGGAGATCAAGCGCCGCGTGGAAGAGGCGCTGGCGATGGTGAAGCTAGAGGGATTTGCAAAACGTGGGATTGACCAAATGTCGGGCGGCCAACAGCAGCGGGTCTCCTTAGCCCGTGCCTTAGTGGTCCGGCCGAAGTGCCTGCTGCTCGATGAGCCACTCTCTAATCTCGACGCCCAGCTCCGGCTCGAGATGCGCTCGGAGATCCGCCGCATCGTGAAGGAAAATAACCTCACTGGAGTTTACGTGACGCATGATCAAGCCGAGGCGCTTTCGATGGCGGATCGCATGGCGGTGATGGATGCGGGCGAGATTGTCCAAGTCGGCCCGCCGGAGGTGATTTACCGCCAACCGGTCTCCAGTTACGTGGCGGGGTTCATTGGTGAGACAAATCTGATCAAGGGGACCGCGCGGGAGGGGACACAGGTGGAGGCGCCGATCGGCATCTTCACTGCGACCTCAGGGGTGGAGGGTTATCAACCCGCTCATGGGGCTCCGGTCGTCCTTTCCATCCGTCCGGAGGCGATCGCGATTGTGAATCCGGCTGGGGCAGTTTTGACTGGGAAGATCATCGATCGCATCTACCTGGGCAGCATCATTCAATACTCGGTAGAGCTGGGAGATGGCTCGGTGATGCAGGTCACAGAGCAGAATCCACAGATCATCCGTTCACCTGGCGAGGCCCTGGTGGGGCTGAATGTGAACGTGGGGGATGTCACTCTTTTAGAACACTAGGATGATGAACGGAGCTTGGAAAAAATACCTCGGAGTCTT
>JALZWJ010000140.1 GCA_023300065.1 Akkermansiaceae bacterium | reverse complement strand
CGCTTTCAAATCTGGTTCGGTAAGCCGATCTGGAAGAAAGAAATCAATGGCGTGCAATACGGCCTTGGCTGGATCCCCGCAGGTGGTTTCGTGGCACTCCCACAAATGGCGGCGATGGAATCGATCGAGGGCGATAACCTCGTTGGCAAGCCTCTCCCGCCAGTCTCGCCTCTTGATAAAATCATCGTCGCGATCGCTGGCCCGGTTTTCAGTCTTCTCCTTGCCATCACCGCCGCGCTCGCGGTGTGGGGACTTGGCAAGCCGCAGGATGCGCTGAAGTCCAACGTGGTTGGTAACATCATCGCGGAGAGCCCAGCCTTGGGGATTCTTCTTCCCGGAGATAAGATTTTGGAAGTCGATGGGGAGCCGGTGAAATGGTTTGCAGGTCGGGTCTTTGATGACATCCGCACCCGTATCATGCTGACCGAAGGGGATAGCGTGGACTTCACCATCGAGCGTGGTGGGCAGGTCCAGACTGTCACGACAAAGTTCATGATTAAGGAGACGCCGTTCTTTAAAAGGCGCGCGCTTCCTCAGATCGGAATGGCACCTTCTCGCCCCGCGATTATTACGAGCTTCTCTAAGACGAAGACTCCCGGACCTGCCGAGCGAGGGGGCTTGATGCCTGCTGATGAAATCGTGGCCGTGAATGGGCAGACCATTTATAGCCCTAGCCAAGTGAGTTCACTCATTACGGTAGCCGGTGAAAATGAAATGGAATTCTCGGTGAAGCGCGGCGAAGAAACTCTGACCTTCCAAGTCACACCGCAGAAGCCGAAGAGTGATTTTTATAAGAACCCAATCATCGGGATCGGCTTTGATCACGAAGTCGGATACTCGACCGAGATTCTTTATCAAAATCCCTACGAGCAGGTGACCGAGAGTCTCAAGACAATGTGGATGACCCTGAAGACGGTGGCCTCTCCCACATCGAACGTCGGTATTGATCAACTCGCGGGCCCTATCGGGATCGCTAAGACGAAGTTCCTCCTCCTCCAGCAAGAACATGGCTGGCTGCGCGTCCTCGCGTTCTTCGTTCTGTTTAATGTCAATTTAGCCCTCCTCAATATGCTGCCAATTCCCGTTCTTGATGGGGGACACATCGTGATGGCTCTCTTGGAGTGGGTGCGTGGCAAGCCTCTCCCACAGCGTTTCATGGAGGTTCTGCAGACTGGTTTCGCGCTCGTTCTGATGGGCTTCATGCTCTATGTCACCACGAAGGATATCGGTGATGAAGTCCCCGATAAGGAAATCGAGGGGGACCGCGCCATCGAGTGGCCTACCACATCTTAGCCTCGTTTTTCCATGAAAAGTTCCAAGCCATCGGTCAATGTCGCCCGCCTTATCTACCTCGTCCTTTGCGAGTTGGCGGGCTTCGCGATTGCTTTGAGCTCGGAGAGCATTCCGCTCTGGGGAGGTATCGTAGGTGGGCTAGGGGTCGCCGTTTTCTTTATCTTTGTGGAGGGGCTGATGAAGGATTTTTCCCTCCGTGGTTTTTCCACCGCGACCTTCGGGATCGCGATCGGTTTGATTTGCGCCTTCTTATTAAACCGTGCGCAGATTCCTGAGCTTATTAAGCTCGCGGCGAACCATCTGGATGATTCCACGATCGGAGAGGCTCTTTCGCTCGCCTTCACCGTCACCTCGTATTCCACTCTCGCTTTTCTCGGTGCGGTCTTGGCTTTGCGGAGTAATCAGGAGGACTTCTCCTTCATCATTCCTTACGTCCGTTTTCGGCAAGATGCGGCTTCTGGCCAGCTCCTGATTCTCGATGCCGAGGTCATCATCGATGGTCGTTTACCCGCCCTCATGGCGGCTGGTTTTTTGACCGGCCGCATCCTCGTCCCGCAGTTTGTGCTCGATGAACTACAGGTCATGTCGAACTCCCCAGCCCCCAGCAACCGCCAGCGCGGGCAGCGTGGTCTCGAGATCCTCAGCGTCCTCCAAAAGAACCCCGCCATCCCGATTGCGATCCAAGATTCTCGTGGCATGGCGGAGGATGAATCCTTCCAAGGCCGCATCGTCCAGACTGCCAAGCTCCTCTCAGGGCGGATCATCACGACGGACGAAAATTTGACTAAAGTCGCGCACCTTCAGGGGGCTGATATTATTAATCTCAATGACCTCTCTGATGCGCTGAAGCCAGCGGTGGTCGTGGGTGAGTCGGTCAGACTCCCACTCGTCCGCGTCGGGAAGGATGACCACCAAGCGGTGGGCTATATGCCGGATGGGACGATGATTGTCGTGAACCACGCCATTAGTAAAATCGGAACCTCACAAGATGTCACCGTTATCAGCACCATTCAGACGAGTGCGGGCGAGATGGTCTTTGCGGAGCTGAACACGAAGGAGGACGCCTAAACTGTGAGTCAGATCGAAGCGATTTCAGTCACTCGGTTGACCCGCCGGATTCGTAATCTCCTTGAGATCGAGATCGGAGACCTCTGGGTCGAGGGAGAGGTCAGTAACCTCCGCAAGCAGGCCAGCGGGCATTGGTATTTTTCGCTCAAAGATGAATCCGCCCAGATCTCCTGCGCCATGTTCAGCGCGAAGCGGCGAATGGGGAATGAGGTCATCGTGGATGGCGCGAAGGTTCAGATTTTTGGCGAGACGAGCTTTTACGAAGCACGCGGCAGCACCCAGCTCATCGT
>JALZWJ010000139.1 GCA_023300065.1 Akkermansiaceae bacterium | reverse complement strand
CCCGCTCGGCATCGCTTGCTTGGGATCCTCGTCTCATTGGTCGTGATCGGGCTCTTTGGCTACCGCTTTATCGATAATGCGGCCCACTTTGGGGGGCTAGTGACGGGGGCCGCTTATGCGCTGCTCGTTTTTCCTAAGTCTTCCTCACCTCAACGCCCGATCATTTTGAAGCGGGATTTAGCGGTGGGGAGTGTCTCGTTCGTCTTAGTCGGGCTTTCGGCCGCGGGTGCCATTTTAGCTATGATTCAATCGCGATGATTCCTGAACTTAAGACCGAGATCCCCGGCCCTCGTTCTCGAGAGTTGGCGGCACGATTACGTGAGCATGAAAGTCGGAATGTGACTTACCAAGATGAGACCTGGCCGGTTTTTTGGGAAGAAGCGGAGGGGACGAATGTTTGGGATGCGGATGGGAATCGTTTTTTAGATTTCACGAGTGCCTTCGGAGTGGCTGGATTGGGGCACCGAAATGTGGAAGTCGTAGCGGCGATGCATCATCAATCTGGCCGTCTTCTTCATGGGATGGGAGATGTGCATCCCACGGCACTAAAGGGGGAGCTTTGTGCTAAACTTTCTAAACTCACTTACGAGCGGTGGGGGCATGGAAAGGGGAAGGTTGTGTTGTCGAACTCTGGGTTTGAGGCGGTAGAGACGGCGCTAAAGACGGCGCGCCTCGCGACGGGGAAGCCGGGCGTGATGGCTTTTTCTGAAGGCTACCACGGGCTGGGTTATGGGAGTTTACTGGGAACTGATTTGGCGAAATTCCGCGGTCCTTTTGTAGATCAGTTGGCCGAGGTCACGACTCGCGTGCCGTATGGATCATTCGACCTCCCGACCGGCGGGGATATCGGCGCGGTGCTAGTGGAGCCGGTGCAAGGGAGAGGTGGGAAGATCCTGCCCCCGCCAGGGTTTCTGGCGGCGCTGCGAGAGTGGTGTGATGAGCATGGGGCGCTTTTGATTTTTGATGAAATCTATACGGGTTTCCACCGGACGGGAAAGTGGTTCGCGTGCGAGTGGGATGAGGTGGTGCCAGACCTGATTTGTGTGGGGAAGGCTCTGAGCGGGGGCTTCCCGATTTCAGCCTGTGTTGGTAAGGCTGAGGTGATGGATCGATGGCCGGAGAGCACGGGGGAGGCTCTGCATACGAGCACTTTTCTGGGGAATCCGGTGGGCTGTGCGATGGCGTTGACATCGCTCGAAATTTTAGAAAGACCGGAGACCCTGGCGCTGGTAGCGCAAGCTGGGCTGCGGCTAGAAAAAGCGCTGGCTGGTCTCTGCCACGAATCAATCGTGGAGGTGCGTGGACGCGGCTCGATGTGGGGCGTGGAGCTGGATCAAAATGCGGGCCCGTTGTTGGCCGCGCTTTTGGCAAAAGGCCTCCTCTTTCTAGCGGATGGACCTGGGGGGAATGTGCTCTCGTTCACTCCTCCGTTTACGATCTCGGAGGAGGAACTGAGCTTCGGCATCGAGACCGTGCAGGGTCTCTTGGCCGATTGAGCAATTAAGCGAGGGCGAGTCTGGCGTCTGACTCCAGGAGTTCCGCAAGATTCGTCCATCCCGTTGCGGTCTGGAGATTGAAAACCCGGAGGTAGAGGGAGACGAGTTTTGGCTCATGGCTGCCAACGAGGGTGTCGATGGTGGCTTTAAGTTTTGCGTCATCGAGAGTCTCTGGGAGGGCTTCTTCGACAGATCCTTCGCCGTCGTGCTTGATTCCCATGCCGTCGCAGAATCCTTTCAGGAGATCTTGCTGACCTTTCATGAAGTAGACTTGGAAGAGGTGCTCTCCGATGGTGTCGCTGGTGCGGAGCTTTAGCGTTTTGTGCAGCCACGCGATCTGTTCCGGGACAGGTTTTTTTTCTACGAAGGCCGGGCGGAGGCGGCGGTTCGCGGTAAGGGTGGCGACGGTTGACTTATAAAGTTGGCGGTCATTATCCCGGATCCAGAGAAACATTTCACTGATGAGGGAAGGGTCAATTTTCTGATAGATTTCGAATGCAGTCACGGTTTGTTTTACTTGCGAGCTAGTGAACACTCCGCGAGTGTTTAGGCAAGAGCAAAGGATTGGCTCGGCGATTTCAAAAAAAACGTATTCTATGAGAGAGAAAGAGCAACGACGAGGCAGAGGGAGCGTGGATCGTTATTTCAAATACTTCGCTATCCTTGTGGTGTTGGGGATCGCGGGGATGGCGGCGTTCCACTTTTTCATCGCGAAGCCGATTCAGGCGCTGGGCTCTCCACTGGAAAAACTGACCCGGGCGCTGGGCGCAGTGACGAATACGGAGGTAAAGGTGGATGGGTATACGCTGACACTAGATAGCCAAGAAACTCGTGAGCTGGTGGTGGTGAAGCGGCGCACCCAGACGGTGGTGAAATTCGAGAGCACGTGGATGCGTTCGAAGAAGGTCTTTATTCTGAAGGGGGACTTTGAGGTGAAGGCGGGGTATGATTTGGGCGAGTTCGAGGGCTTCGAGCTCAAAGGAAATGAGGTGGTTGGGGCGTGGCCGGAGCCACGGCTTTTGGGAGTGTCGCTTTTGAACTACGATACTTTCTTTTCGAGCAGTGGGGCTTTGAACCGGCTAAGTGAGAAGGACCGCGAGCATGCGACTAATTTACTCCACCAGCAGGCGCGGATCGATGCGATCCAGAATAGCGATATTTTGGAGGAGGCGGAGCGCATTATCCACACTCGTTTGGAGGATCTTACCGATGGTGAGGTCCAGTTTAAGAAGAAGCTCAAGTAGGGGAGGAATCTGGGCACTATTTAAAATAGTGGAGGCTAGTTAGGCTTAGCCCTTGTGGGGGTAAGGAATGGATTCTACTGTGCCTCTGTGACTTCAGGTGGACGGACATATATTGCGATGGGTGTGTTCTTGATCATTCTGAATGCCTTGACGCTCTATGAGTTCTCTATCGGGAATGATGCGATTTCCGAAGAGGGGGAGTTCGTGGAGGCGGTTTCGGCTTTTAGTTATCTGTTTGCGGCGATCTTGGTCTTTTTCAGGAGTCTTCAGCTGAAGGGGTTAGAGCGGAAATTGGCGTGTTTTTTTGTCCTCACTAGCCTTTTGTTTTTCATCCGTGAATTGGATTTGGAGCTTCTCAATATCCCTGGGATCTTGATCAAGCTGGGAACTGGGATGGGGCGGAATGTTTTCTTTGTGGTGCTCTATCTTTTCCTGATCGTGACGATATTGGTGGTGCCAGGAAACTGGGCGGCCTTGCACCCGAGAGAGTTTTTTAAATCACAGGTGGTGCGATTTGCAGTGGTAGGAGGTGTTTTCCTAGTCCTCGGCAGCATTTTCGAGCGGATGCATTTTGTCCTCATTGAAGAGGTGTTGGAGATGAACGGTGCACTCTTTATCCTATTCGCGGCGGTGCTCCATGACTGGATCCCGATCAGTGCTGGCTCTGGTGAGAGATTCGCTTAAGTGAGGCCTGTGCGTGAGAGGTCTTGGACGTCGACGAGGCCTACGGTTTTCCCGGTAGAGTCGAGGACGATCAAGTCATCGATCTTATGTTCACGCAGGGTCTTTATGATCTCTACGGCTAAGTCATCTTCCCGAACCGTAATGGGGTCGGACGTCATGTGCTTTGAGACGGGGGCGTCTCCGATTCCGCGGTCGGATTGGTAGCCGCGGATGAAGTCGCCGTGGGTAAATATCCCGGCGAGAGAGTCGTCAGGATTCACGATGATGGCAGCTCCAGCGCGGGCTTCTAGCATGGTGGAAACAGCGGTCTGAACGTTCGCGGAGGTTGGAACGATGGCGAGGGCTGAGCCTGTCCTCATGATATCGCGGACACGGGTTAGGAGATATTTGCCAAGGCTACCTCCGGGGTGGAGCTCGGCGAAGTCTTCGGCCCGGAAGCCACGTTTCTCCAGTAAGACCATGGCGAGAGCATCGCAGAGGCCGAGCATGTTGGTGGAGCTAGAGGTAGGGGCGAGTTGGAGTGGGCAGGCTTCTTCCTCAACATGGGTGTCGAGGACGAGGTCGCTGTGTTTGGCGAGAGTGGAGGTAGTGGCGCCGGTGACCGCGATGATGAGGGAGGCGCGTTTTTTGACGTGCGGGAGGAGGCTGATCATTTCGGCGGTTTCGCCGGAGTAGCTGAGGGCGACGACCAGATCACCGGAGGAAAGCATGCCGAGATCTCCGTGGAGGGCATTTTGGCAGCTTAGATTTACGGCGGTGGCGCCGGTGCTGTTGAGGGTGGCGACAAATTTCTTGCCGATGTTTTCTGATTTACCGACCCCGATGATGACGATTTTTTTTCCCTGAGAGAGGGTGTCTTCCAGGGCCTCTACTGCTTTGGCGAAGGTTCCGTCTAGTCTTTTGGCGAGGCGTTGTAATTGCGATGCCTCGATAGCGAGCACGGCGCGGGCTTTTTTGAGCAAATCCACGAGCGGACTTTGCCTGATGGGGCGGGATGGGTCAATCCAAGTAAGTCTGGTGATCTGGGAGCGGCGGTTTAGGATCTGGTCACCGATGAAGCGCTACTTGCCTTATCTGAAATATTTTAAGCCCGTGAAGTGGCACTTCGTGGGGAGTGTTCTCGCTGGGCTGGTCTATGCGGCTGCGACTGGAGCGGGACTGCCGCTTGCGATTGATGTGATTTTCCCGCTAATTTTTGCAAGCGGTTCTGTTGAGGCTAGCGCTGGGGAAGCAAGTTGGTTTGTCAAAGCGTTGACGGGATGGTTTGGGGAGCTGGAGCGTAATACGTTGATTTTGATCGCGTGCGGTTGGCTGCCTTTCATGTTTTTCTTCCGCGCAATCGGAGGTTTTTTTAGCACTTATCTGATTAGTTTCTGTGGTTTCCGAATGTTAGAAAAGCTCCGTGATGAGGTTTTTACGACCTTGCAGACGCTTCCGCTGGGGTTCTTTCACAAGCATCGTTCCGGAGATCTGCTCGCTCGCCTTATTGGTGATGCTGAAAAATTGAGGCAGGTGACTTCACGAGCTGCGGTAGATCTCATTCAACAGCCTGCGACCTTGCTCTGGGCCTTAGGATTTCTGTTTTACAAAGCTTTCCAGAATGAAGGAGCCTCGATGGTTTTGATCGCGGTGTTATCGATCCCTATCTGTGTGATTCCTCTGCGGATGATTTCTAAGCGTCTGGGTAAGAAGGCAAAGGCCTTGCAAAGAAATGCGGGTGACCTGAGTGGTCAGATCTCGGAATCACTGCAGGCTCCGATGGAGATCCGGGCCTATAATCTGCAAGAGTCGGTGATAGCGAGCTTCCGTAGCCGGGTGCGTGAGATTGTAAAATACTCGATGAAGGTGGTGAAGTATCGCCAGCTTATTTCACCGGCCGTAGAGTTTGTGTCGGTGCTCGGGTTGAGCGGGGCAATCTACATTGGGGCCTCAAATGGGATGACTTTGAGTAGTTTCATGGCGATCGCGATGGCTCTCTATCTGAGCTACGAGCCGGTGAAAAAACTGGGTAAAATTCAGAGCCTTTTTAAAGAAGGGGAAGCTTCGATCGAGCGGCTGGAGGAAATTTCACTAGCGGTAGATGATCTGCCTGATCC
>JALZWJ010000138.1 GCA_023300065.1 Akkermansiaceae bacterium | reverse complement strand
ATCAAGGATGCCCGTTTCGGGTTCTCGGGATGGACCCTTAGCATGATCGACCTCCCGACTTCAAACTGCGCCTTCCCTCCGATCTCGTGCTGGTAATACCACTGACCGATCACCTTCGTCTCAAGCATCGGACCACTTTCCGACATCCGATATTTCACTCGCAAGCTCACATGCTCACTCCCGCCGAAACTGGTCTGGCTACTCCTGTCGATAAAGGTGATCTTACTTTCCAGAATCTCGGCTTCCACCAGCGGCCACGCTTTGACCAATTCATACTGAGACCTCCGCCTCTCCTTGAATGCTTGGGATATCGTAAAAAGAGGAATGATCACCGCTAATCCTACCAAGATAAATTGGTAGAAAGGCTTATTCATTCGGAAGTGCCAGTAGAGTTGATGCTTCATTTTTGTGAACTCTCATCCTGAACCATCGCCTAAAGAATGAGCCATGGGAAAGATCGTAGGCCTTTGTAACCGAGCGTAAAAAACGGCGCTCCCCTTTCGGGAAGCGCCGCTTTGGAAAAAAGGAAGTGACCTTTTAGCCCATGAGCTCGGGCCAGTCTTCGGTGTGGAAGAACTCGCCTTCTGGCTTGTCGATGCGCTCGTAAGTGTGAGCACCGAAGAAGTCGCGTTGCGCTTGGAGGAGGTTGGCGGGGAGGCGCTCGGCGCGGTAGGCGTCGTAGTAGGCGAGTGAGCCGCCGAAGCTTGGGACGGGGATGCCGTTGGTCGCAGCGAGGGCTACCACTTCACGCCAGTCTTGCTGACCTTCGTTGAGGATCTTCGTGAAGAAGTCCGCAAGCATGAGGTTGGTCGGTGGAGTGGCGGCGGTGTAGGCCTCGGTGATACGGTTCAGGAAGCGGGCACGGATGATGCAGCCGCCGCGCCAGATCTTAGCGATCTCGCCGAGGTTGAGGGACCAGCCTTTGTCAGCGCCAACCTTCGTGATGAGGTCTAGACCCTGCGCGTAGGAAACGATCTTGGAAGCATAGAGTGCATTGCGCACCTTTTTGACGAGGTCTTCCTTGCTCATTTCGAGATTGAAGTCCCAGTTGCTCGGTCCCTGAAGGATGCCGGAAGCAATCTTACGCTGATCGCGCATGGAGGAAAGGATACGTGCCTCGACCGAACCAGCGATGGTGCTGAAAGGAACAGCTTGCTCGACAGAACCCATGACGGTCCAGCGGCCCGTGCCTTTTTGGCCCGCTTTGTCGACGATGAGATCGACGATATCAGTGCCAGTCTCGGGGTCCTTTTGCTTAAGGATGTTTGCGGTGATCTCGATGAGGAAGGACTCAAGGTCGCCCTCGTTCCAGTCAGCAAAAATCTCAGCTTGCTCAGCGTTGGAGAAACCAGCGGCTTTGAAAATGTTGTAAGCCTCACAAATGAGCTGCATGTCGCCATACTCGATGCCATTGTGAACCATCTTGACGAAGTGACCTGCGCCACCCTCGCCGATGTGCACCACGCAAGGCTCACCATCCACCTTAGCGGAGATGCTTTCAAAAATTGGCTTCATCACTTCCCAAGTGGACTCTGGTCCGCCGGGCATGATGGAAGGGCCTTTGAGCGCACCTTCTTCACCACCAGAAACACCGGCTCCGATGAAGCGGAAGCCTGCCTCGCCGACATATTTGTCGCGACGTTCAGTGTCGGTGTAGAGAGAGTTACCGCCATCGATGATGATGTCACCTTGATCGAGGAGAGGCATGAGGTCCTTGATCACGTAGTCCACTGGCGCACCGGCCTGAACCATGATCTGGATCTTACGGGGAACCGCGAGAGATTGGACGAATCCTTCGAGAGTCTCCTCACCGACGAGATTGCGGCCGGGGTTCTCTGCGATGAAATCAGTCATCTTAGAGGTGGTGCGGTTATACACCGAAACCTGGAAGCCGCGGCTTTCCACATTGAGCACGAGATTCTGGCCCATTACGGCCAGACCAATCAGTCCGAAATCACTTTTCTTTTCCATGGCAATAAATCCGCTCGATGGCGAACGATGTTGGATTAGCCCTGACCATGACAAAAGGCAAACGGAATCTGTCAAACAACTTTAGTGCGCCTGAGCCACTGCCACGTCCCGCCCGATCTGCTTTTTAAGCGCTTCAATCCCATCAAATGCCTCCTCCTCGCGGATCTTCTGGAGGAAGCTCACTTCCAAATCCCAGCCGTATTCCATCGGGATCTCTTCCGAGAATAGGTGCACTTCCAAGGAGCGTTGAGAGGAGTCAGCGACCGTCGGGCGGGTTCCAATATTCGCCACACCTCTGATGCCGTTCCCCTGCACGATATAAACCCCATTGGGCGGGAGTTGCTCCATTCCCACTGCGACATTCGCGGTGGGGAAACCGATCGTCCGCCCCAGCTGGCGGCCTTGTTCCACTTTCCCAAACACCGAGTAGGGCCGACCTAACATCCTGGCGGCTCCTTCTAAATCCCCCTCTTTTAAAAACTCCCGGATCCGCGTGCTACTCATGCGCTGGCCATCCAACTCCACTGCACCCACGGCCATGACATCTACACCTGCGGCCCTCCCCCACTCCGCGAGTCGGGTCATATTGCCCTCTCGCGCTTTCCCAAAACTCCAATCCTCACCTGCCGTCAGCCGCCGCGCGCCAGTCAGGAAAAGCTCCTCTGCAAAATCCCGACTCTCACGAGCTGCGAAGGTTTCCGTAAAATTCACCACCACCATGAAATCCACTCCCAATTCGGCGAGGATTTTTTTCTGATGCTCCAGACTCGCGATAATCCGCCGAGGTGCCCGCTCAGGAGCGAGCACCTGCACCGGGTGAGGATCGAAGGTCAGGACCCCTAGCTTGCCAAATCCACGCGCGGCTTCGATCACAGCCTGATGCCCAAGATGGACGCCATCAAAAACGCCCAAAGCAAGGCCACATGTGACCCGAGCTTTGGTGAATGCTTCTAGACCTTCATATACTTGCACGGCGTCCATGAAGGCTGATTGATAGCCCCCTGTCAACCGAACTAGCGGCGGCGTTTCTTACGGAGGTAAGGTGGGATATCTAGATCCTCGCCATCACCAGCAGTGTTGGGTCTTTCACCATCAAATCGGCCTTTAGGGGCGCCATCGAGGAGGAGTTCGGCTTGATTACCACCTTTCTTTTTCACTGAGGGGCTCTCAGCCGCAGGTTGGGACTTCGTGTCAGCCCCAGCTTCATCCGTAGGCTTTGGACTTGAGCTCGAAGGACGTGAATCATCCACCTTCTCAGCATCTGCAATTTTTTCAGGCTCATCGTGGACTTCCTTCTCGATTCTAAATTCCTTAATGACCTCAACTTCAGGTTCGTCATCCTCGTCTTCGAGTCCTACCACCTCTTCCAGATCTCCCAAATCGCTTGTTTTCTTTCTAGCAACAAAGGTCTCTTTCGCCACAAATCCGGCTGTCTTGGCAGCCGATGTAGGTGTGGCATCAGGCTTCGCCTTAGACTCTTCTTTGGCCTCTTCTTTAGCCTCAGCTTTGGCCTCCGGCTCGGGAGCTTTTTTCACCTCGGGGGCCTTCTCTACTTTCTTCACCTCAGGAGCTGGCTCTTCTTTCTTAACCTTCTTTTCCTCTTTCTCTTTCGGCTTTTTTTCCGCCTTAGCAGCTTCCTCAGCCAGCTCTTCTTCCAGTCCGTCGATCTCGATCAAAGGCGCCTCTTCAGGATCTGCGTAGATTGGGAGTGATTGCAGACGCTCCTCAGGCAGCGCACTAATGATGGTCACGCTCAGCGCATCCTTCATATTCACATCCGTCGCCGCCCCAAAAAGAAGGTGCGCTTCATTTGGGATGAACTTAGTCAGCCCCTGCATCAAAAGCTCAACCTCATAAAGAGTCATGTCTTCACCACCACAAATGTGGACCAGAACTGTTGTTGCATCCTCGAGGAGCGAGCCACGATCAAGGAGCGGGCTATTCAGCGCCGCTTTCAAGGCCGACTGAGCGCGGTTATCACCACGGCCCATTCCTGAACCAAAGAGACAACGGGAACGCGTCGTCTTTAATGCTGCCATCAACTCATCAAGGCCCACATTGATCAAACCGGGACGCAGGACAAGCCGCGCCACCGCCGTGATACTATCAGAAATCATCCGGTCCGCAGCAGAGAAAGCCTCGTGCACCCCTTGCTTGGGCAGCACCAGCTCGCCCATCCGGCCGTTATCAAAAGTCACCAAGGCATTCGCCAAAACCGCTAACTGATTCAGCGACTCCTCCGCCTGCAAGCGGCGGCGCCCCCCCTCAAACCCAAATGGCATCGTCGCAAAAACCACCACAAAGGCCCCGGCCTCACGTGCCAAACGGACCGCAATCGGGGCCGCACCAGATCCCGTTCCACCGCCTAACCCCACACAAATAAAGACAATTTGGCGATCACGCAGCGAATCACGCACCTCATCCTCTGCTTCTAAAATCGCCTTTGCTCCCAGCTCAGGATCACCACCAGACCCTAGTCCCTTCGTAAGATTCCGCCCTAATTGGATCTTTTCACCCGCCACCGTGCTAGAAAGAGTCCGCACATCCGTATTGAGAGAAAGCAGCTCAGCTCCCTCGATGCCGTCTAGCGCGACTCGGTCCAACATATTCGTCCCAGCCCCCCCCAAGCCTACAATTTTCACAGAGCTTTCAGGAATCGTTTGCTGGCGGTTTCTTGCGTATTCAATCATGTTTGTCAGAGGTTAAGAGAAGTTAAGCAATTCCCTCCATTTGTCACCAACTAAAAAAGCAATGCAAAATCCCAGCTCCAGCTCCGTTTAAGAGATATTAAAAGGAGAAATTCCCGCTCGCCCCACCATCCCTTGTCTGCGAAGCTTTCCTCCGTTTCTCCTTTCGTGCTTTTTGCCACCCATCCCGACCGATGTCTGACAATCCCTCATCCCACGCCCCTTCTGAGCAAATCCCCATTCCCGAGGATCTGCAAAAGCAACTCGCCCAATTCCAAAAATCCCTCTGGCGCATTAAAGTCACCGAAGCCGTTCTCGCCGGTGTTTTTGGCCTCATTCTTTCCTTCCTCCTCGTCTTCTTCCTAGAGCGTTTTTTCCCGCTTCCCCCACTCTTTCGCCTCGGCATCCTCCTCGCAGGCACCTCGCTCGCCGTCATCTTCGCCCCCTACTGGGTCCGCCTCTGGGTCTTCGGGCACAAGCGCGAAGAACAACTCGCCCGCCTCATTTCAAAAAAATTCCCCAAACTCGGAGACCGCCTCCTAGGGATTGTCGAGCTTCAGGACCAACATGAAACCCGCGACGCCCTCTCGCCTGAGCTCCGCAAAGCCGCCATGATCCACGTCGCCAACCAAGCGGCCAAGCGCGACATGAGCCAGGCCCTCCCCTATTCTCGTCATATAAAACTCGCCATTGGAGTCGCCACCGGCCTCGCCGCCATCATCATCGGAGTCGCCATCGCCCCCAAAGCCGGAGGAAACGCCCTCAAGCGCTGGCTAATGCCACTCTCAGATACCCAGCACTACACCTTCACCCAGTTCGACCGCTCAAAAATGCCCGATCCCATGATCGTGCCCCTCGGAGAAGCCTTCACCTTTGCCGCCCCCCTCAAATCCGATAGCGACAAAAAACCCGCCACCGCCCGCGCTCGCTATAACCAACAAGACTGGATCCAGGCCACCCTAGGTGATGACGATACCTACAGCTTCGACTTCACCGGCCAAGAAGCCAGCGGAAACATCACCCTAGAAGCTGGAGACGCCACTCTCTCCATCACCGTCAACCCCAGCATCCGCCCAGAGCCCAGCAACTTCCAAGCCCTCATCAACCTTCCCGACTACCTCCAACTCGAACCACGCACCCTCGACATCCGCACCGGCTCCCTCAGCACCCTAGAAGGTAGCCAAGTCACCCTAAAAGGCACCTTCACCCATCAAATCAGCTCCGCCACTGCCCACTTCACCGCACAACCGCACGATGACTTCCAAGAGAGAAACACCCAATCCCCGCTTCAACCCACCACCCCAGAACTCCTCGCCAAAGCAAAAAAAGAAGCAGAAGCCGAAAAGGCAGCCCGCGCCAAAACCCTAAAAGTCCCCGACCCACGCCCGCTCTCACTCACCATCGATGGCCGCACCGTCTCCACCGAACCCATCACACTCGGCCACTTCCGCGCAGACATCCCCTTCACCTGGCGCGCCGTCTCCGGCCTCGCCGGAGCAGACTCCTTTAAAGTCGGAATTCAAACCACAAAGGACCTCGCCCCCTCAACCTACATTCAGGGCATCGAACGCAACATCGTCATCCTCGCTGAAGAAACCTTAGAATTCGAAATCCTCAATGAAGATGACTTCGGCCTCCAAGACATCGGCATCGCCTGGAAAGGTGAATTCACAAAAGCCACCGAAGGCCAGCCCGCCTCAGGCTCACTCATTATTAAAGAAGGCTCCCCATCCGCAGCCCGCCTCAGTGACCGAGTCATCTTCTCACCCCAGACCTACGGCATCACACCCCAGAAGCTCCAACTCATGTCCTACACCCAGGACTACAAGCCCGGCCGTGGCCGCGTCTACTCCGAGCCGATCAACATCTACATCCTCACCCGCGAGGAACACGCTCAGATCTTAAAAAGCCGCTTTGACCGCATCATCAGCCAGCTCGAAGACGCCGCCCGCAAGGAACTCAACAACCTCGATAAGAACCAGCGCCTCGACCAAAGCCAAACCCCCGAAGATCTTCAGAACGAAGACAACCAACAAAAACTCGCCAAGGCCCAAGAAGAAGAAGCCAAGAATGCCGAGAAAATGAAAGAAATCGCCAAAACCATGGAGGAGCTTTTTCAAGACGCCGCCCGCAATGGGGAAGTCGAAATCGAAACCATGAAAGACATCGCCGAGGCCCTCCAGAACATAAAGGAACTCGCCGAACAAGACCTCCCCGAAGTGGAACAAAAACTCGGCGAAGCTCAGGACCAAAAATCCACTCCAGAGAAAACCGAAAGCGACCTCAAAAAAGCGATCGAAAAGCAAAAAGAGGCCGTCAAGAAGATGCAAGAAACCATCGAGAAGACAAACCAAGCCAACCAAAACTTTGAAGCCTCCACCTTCGTCAACCGCCTCAAAAAAGCAGCGACCGACGAAAGCGGCATCTCCACCATCCTCCAAGCCGCCCTCCGCGGTGAGACCGAAAACGCCGTCCTCCCCATCCTAGGAGCGACTCCTGAAAGTGATGACATCGACCCCATCCATGTCCGCCTTCTCACAGAACTTACCAAAACCCAACGCAACACCACGAGCGATGTCCGCTGGATTCAGGAAGACCTCGAGCGCT
>JALZWJ010000137.1 GCA_023300065.1 Akkermansiaceae bacterium | reverse complement strand
CGATGGCGGCGGCGGAAGTGTTGCCGTATTTATGGAGGTTGACGAAGACGCGGTCGTTCGGGACGGCGAGGCGATCTGCGATGGCCTCGATGATGCGGAGGTTGGCTTGGTGCGGGATGACGAGGTCGATGTCCTCGGGTTGGAGTCCGGCGCGCGCGATGACGGAGTTTGCGGAATTCTTCATCCGGGTGACGGCGTGTTTAAAGACCTCACGTCCGGACATGGCGAAGGTTGCGAGGCTTTCGCCCACGTTCTGGGGAGTGGTGGGGCAGGCTGAGCCGCCGCCGGGGATATTGAGGATGCCCGTTTGCTTTCCGTCGGTGCCGATGTCGGTGGCGATGATGCGGCCCTCGCCTTCTGCCGAAGCGCGGAGGACGGCTGCGCCAGCGCCATCTCCAAAGAGGACGCAGGTGCCGCGATCTGTCCAGTCGACAAAGGCGGAGAGTTTTTCTGCACCGATGATGAGGGCGTTTTTAAAGGCGCCGCTCTCGATCATCTGCTCTGCTAATTTCATGGCGTAGAGGAAGCCAGCACAGGCGGCGGAGATGTCAAAGGCGACGGCATTGTGCGCGCCGATTTGGTTCTGCACGTAGCAGGCGGTGGCGGGCGTGAGGGTATCGGGCGTTATGGTGGCGACGATGATGAGCTCGACGTCCGCGGCGGCGATGCCGGCTTGCTCTAGGGCTTTTAGCGATGCCTTCGCCGCCATGTGCGAGGTGCTTTCATCTTCATCAGCAATGCGGCGTTCTTTAATGCCCGTGCGTGTGACGATCCACTCATCGGTTGTTTCGACCGATTTTGAGAGTTCATCATTGGTGAGAATTCTTTCGGGGAGGTAGCTCCCGGTGCCTGCGATGGTAACGCCTTGACTCATGGCGGAAGTGAAGGGGAGGGAGGTCCCGGCGGCAAGCCCCGAAAAGAGGATGTTTAACTTTTCTTAAGTCTGTTGCGGGTCGGCAAAAGGCGGCTATGATGGCGCATGAACCTCGAATGCACCGCGCAGAGCTGCAAGGCCCCAGACTGGATGAAGGCTAGTTTGAAACTTGCGGGGATCTATAATCTCCTTTTTGGCCTCTGGGTGCTCGGCTGGCCCGGGGCGTGGTTTAGTCTTTCGGGGATGGAGGCTCCTCGGTATCTGTTTCTCTGGCAGTGTATTGGGATGATTGTTGGAGTTTATGGGGTGGGGTATTTGGTAGCATCGCTGAATCCGCTGAAGCATTGGCCAATCGTGCTGGTGGGTTTCCTGGGGAAGGTTTTTGGCCCGATCGGCTTCGTGTGGGCAGCCTCGCAAGGAGATCTACCATGGGCGGCGGGGTGGCTAAATATTTTCAATGACCTGATTTGGTTGGTGCCCTTCGCAATGATTCTTTGGTCCGCAGCCTGCCTCATGGTGGGGAGGCCGGCGGTGGGGGAGCCGATGACGCTGGAGCAGGCTTCCCAAAGCTTCCGCCTTACAACCGGCGAGACTCTTCAGGAAGCTTCCGAAAAAGAGGTGCTGGCGATTGTTTTCTTACGGCACTTTGGCTGCACTTTTACGCGTCAATTGCTCCGTAATCTCCGCGAAATGCATGAACGGGCAGATGAGGCCGGGGCGCGGTTGGTTCTGGTGCACATGTTGCAAGAAGGTGAGGAGACTGAGTTTGTCGATGCCGATGGGGTAAGCCGAATTGCGGATCCCCGTTGTGATCTTTACCGTGCGTTTGGGCTAGGGAAGGGTGGCTTTTTAGAGCTCTTCGGGCCGAAGGTCTGGTATCGAGGTGCGATGGCTTTCTTGCGCGGTTGTGGCGTGGGGCTGCTCAAAGGGGATGGCTTGCAGATGCCGGGGGCCTTTGTTTTTCAAGATGGGCAAATTTTAGAGGCCCAGAAGGCAGGATCAGCTGCGGATCTGCCGAATATTGAGGAGCTTTTTAAAGCCCGTTCGTAGGATGGTCTGCTGCGGTGAGAGTAGAGGGAATTGACCGCGAATCTGCGACTTTAGAGAACTTCTCTTGTCGTCACGGCCTTCGGTTGGCAGGCTCTCGGCGTGGTTACCATGAGGAAAACGCGGATTATTTGCACGCTCGGGCCCGCGACCGAGTCTCCTGAAATGTTACGGAAGATGATTGCGGCAGGGGCCGATGTCTTTCGCCTTAATATGAGTCACGCACGGCATGATTGGTGTCATAAGACTGTGGTGAACATTCGGGCCGCCTCGAAGGAGGTAGGGCGCACGGTCGGTATTCTTTTTGATCTCCAAGGTCCCTCAATCCGCACCGGAGATGTTGAGGAAAAAATCATTCTAAATATTGACGATCAGGTCGAGTTCCGGAAAGAGGGCGCGGAAGCTCGGCTCGAGAAATCGACAACGGTAAATTACGATGGCTTAATGTCCGACGTGAAGGAGGGCGATGACCTCACCGTGGATAACGGAGAACTCCTCATGAAGATCGAGCGGTTGGAGGATGATCGCGTCATCTGCACCGTCATCACGGCGGGGGAGATGGGCTCGCGCCGCCATATTAATCTCCCCGGAGTGCGCCTCAGCCTCCCGGCCTTAACTGAAAAAGATCATGCGGATATTAAGGTCGCGGCGGAATGCCAGGCTGACTTTGTGGCCGGTTCATTTGTCCGTGATGCTGGTCACGTCCGTGAACTACGGTCGACTTTACTCAGCCATAATTGCACCGCGCAGATCGTCTCGAAGTTGGAAGATCAAGAGGGGATGCGTCACCTCGACGACATCATCCGCGAGTCCGATGTCATCATGGTCGCCCGTGGAGATCTGGGCATCGAGGTCCATGTGGAGGAGCTGCCCATCATCCAACGCCGCATTGTAAAGCGCTGCCACCAGCTTGGCCGTCGTGTCATCGTGGCCACTCATATGCTGGAATCGATGATTCATAATCCGACGCCGACCCGCGCGGAAGTGACAGATGTCTCAAATGCCGTCTTTGAAGAAACTGATGCCCCAGAAGAAGAGGCAGGTG
>JALZWJ010000136.1 GCA_023300065.1 Akkermansiaceae bacterium | reverse complement strand
TCGATACCAATGACGATGGCAAAGTCACTCTCGCCGACTGGGAGCGAGGCGCTTACATCGTGGTTAATTCATGGGGAGAGAAGTGGTCAAAAGACGGCCGCATTTATCTTCTCTACAGCGCGATGATCGACCCGACTTGGAAGCGCGGAAACTACCTCGGCCGTGCTGAGGTGACTCGCTACCAGCCACGCACGACTCTCAAGTTGAAGCTCGCGTGTAACGATCGGACGGACCTCAGAATGACGATCGGGGTCGCCGGTGATAAAGATGCCATCGCACCTGAGCACGAGTTTTCACCCGAAGCATTCAATGGTTGGCCACTTTTCAAAGGCGGGAATGCTGGCCACGTCCCGATGGCTGGACCAGATGACAACACCCCGCTCGAAGTCGGAATCGACCTCACCTCTCTCATCAAAAAACTCGCACCGAACAAACACCGCAAAGGAAAACTCTTTCTGAAGATCACCCGCGCGGATGGGAGCAAAGCCTCCGGACTCCTGCACACATGCGCAATCAGAAGCTACGACCCTGCGGGCCGATTCCTCCATGAAGCCAAAGTGGAAATCGGAAATGGGACATTTGGACCATCCCCTCTCCTGTTGGAGCATCCCTTATAAATAATCCGCCCTTGTCATCATCGATAATAAAAGACCTGCACAATTATGTTTTTTAGATCCTTTCTCATCTCGGCCCTGATCACCATTTCTGCCTCCGCAGAAGCCTTCAAATTTCAGGATGACGATACCGTCGTCTTCCTCGGCAATACCATCGTCGAGCGCGCCCAGAAATACGGCCACCTCGAGACCGCCCTCACCCTTGCTTCAGGGAAGTCCGGCCTGAAATTCCGCAACCTTGGCTGGAGTGGCGACACCGTTTGGGGAACCGCACGCAGCTACTTTGGCCCGCCAAAAGTCGGCTTTAATCGGCTCAAAGCGGACCTTGCAGAACTCAAACCCAACGTCATCCTCATCTGCTACGGTGCCGTCGCAGCCTTCGAGGGGAAAGACGGCCTCCCCAACTTCCTCGCAGGTTATGAAAAATTGCTCGATATGATCAACGCCACAGCCAAACCGCGCTCGATAGTCATCATCTCTCCCCCTCCGGCCGAGAGCCTAGGCAGCCCCCTACCTGATATGTCTGCACACAATGAGCGGCTTGCTATTTTCTCCACCGCCCTCGGGGAATTCGCTAAAAAGCGGAAACACCACTTCAGCGATCTCTTCGCCGCCACGCCAAAAGGAAAAGACGACCCTCACCTCACCGATAATGGACTGCACCTCACCGAAAAAGGATACGAGATCATCGCCCCAAAATTCATCGAGACCCTCGGCCTCACTCCCGCTACCCAGACTCAGCTTCAGAGCGATTCCGGCACCAAACTCCGCGAAAAAATCATCGTAAAAAACAAGCTCTTCTTCTTCCGCTGGCGCCCCGCCAATGAGACTTACCTCCGCCTCTTTCGTAAATATGAACAAGGGAATAATGCCAAAGAGCTCCCCATGTTCGACCCCATCATCGCCCAGCGCGAAATGGAAATTAAAACCCTCACCCAGGCCACTCTCGCCAATCAGTAATGTTTGCTCGTTTTCTTCTCACCCTCTCGCTCACCTCACTGACCACTCCCACCTCGCAAGCCCAACGCGGCCTCCGAGATCTCCCCGACCCTGACACCGGGAAACAACGGGCTGCCTTCAACCTCCCTGAAGGCATGGAGATTAACCTCTTCGCCGCTGACCCTGTCATCGCCAAACCAGTGCAGATGAACTTCGATGCTCAGGGCCGCCTCTGGCTCGTTTCCAGCGGACTGTATCCTCACATCAAACCCGGCGCAGAAGAAAATGACCGTGTCCTGATCTTGGAAGACACTAACAATGACGGCCACGCGGACAAGCGCACCGTCTTCGCCGATGACCTCCACATCCCCACCGCCGTCATGCCCGCCGATGGCGGCGCATACGTCGCGAACTCTACCGAAATCCTTTTCTTAAAAGACACCAATGGCGATGGCTACGCCGATGAGCGCAAGGTCGTCCTCTCCGGCTTCGGAACCGAGGACACCCACCATCTTGTCCACACCTTCGAGCAAGGCCCCGATGGCATGATCTACTTCATGCAGTCTATCTACATCCACAGTCACCTTGAAACCCCCTACGGCGTCCGCCGACTCATGGGTGGCGGCATTTGGCACCTCCGCCCCGAAACGGGCCAAGCCGAAATCCTTTCAAAAGGCCTCATCAACCCCTGGGGCTTTGTCTTCGACGATTACGGTCAAACCTTCGCCACCGATGGCGCCGGCGGAAACGGCATCAACTTCATCTTTCCCCGCTCCGTCTTCACCGCCTCACCCGGCGCCGAGCGCAAGCTCCCCGGCCTCAACCCCGGACAGCCCAAATTATGCGGACTTGAGATCCTATCGGGCTCCCACGTCCCCGATCATTTACAAGGCCTCCTCATCTCCCCAGACTTCCGCGGCCACCGCATCAACTCCTACCGCCTCAACCAAAAGGGTAGCTCATACACCTCCACTCAGGTCGATGACTTCCTCAGCTCCTCGCACCGCGCCTTCCGCCCCATTGATGTCAAAATGGGCCCCGATGGTGCCATCTACATCGCCGATTGGTATAACCCCATCATCCAGCACGGCGAGGTCGACTTCCGCGACGAACGCCGCGACCAAACCCGTGGCCGCATCTGGCGTGTCACCTTCAAGGACCGCCCACTCGTCAAAAAGAAGGACCTCACCAAAGCCTCTATCGATGAACTCCTCACCTTCACCACCTCAAAGGAACCCCTCCAAAGGGACCTCGCTCGAAAAGAACTCCGCACCCGCAACGGCCCCGAGATCGTCCCAGCACTCACACTCCGTGCCGCAGGACTCAAGGACGACTTCGAACGCCTCCAAACCCTCTGGACCTTCCAGTCGCTCAACAAAACGAACGTCGAATTAATCAAAGCCCTCGCAGGCTCAAAGGACCCTCGCTACCGCGCTGCCTCCTTGAGAGTCCTCTACCATCGTCAAAACGAAGTCCCCCAAAGCGAGCAAATCATCGCCACCGCCATCAATGATGAAAACGCTCAAGTCAGACTCTGGGCCATCAGCTGCCTCGCTCAGAAGCCTGGCCCACAGTCCGTGCCCACCGCCCTAGAGGCGCTCGACCACCCCGTCGACCAGCCCCTCGACTTCGCTCTCTGGTCCATCGTGCGTGAGCACGCCGACCACTGGGTGCCAGCCTTCGAGGCCGGAAAAGACCTCTTTAACGGCAAGCTCTCCCACCTCGTCTTCGCCATGAAATCCCTCGGCAAGCCCCTCTCCCTCGCCACCATCTTCACCAGCCTAGAAAGCGACACCCTCACCCCTGCCGAAAAAGCTGAGGCCCTCGCCCTCATCGGAAAAGTCGGCTCCCCAGCCGACCTCACCCGCCTCCTTGATGACTTAGAAAAGAACCCAAAAATCTTAGACCACCTCATCACCGCCAAAGAAATCCGGAAAATCCAGCCGACTCAAAACCTCGAAAGCATCCTCCCCTTCCTCGACTCAAAGGACCCTGCTCTCTTCAAAAAAGCAGCACGCCTCGCCGGACTCTGGAAGCTAGCCCCAGCTCGTAATAAACTGGTCACAGCCTTCACCGACTCGCCTAAAATGAGCCGAGCCGCCGCTCAAGGCCTACGCCTCTATGATGATCGCCAAACCTTTACGCTTTTTCAACACCTCGCTTTTGAAGCAAGTGATAAGAACACCAGAATCATAGCCTTCCAAGAACTCGCTAGCCTCTCTCCAGAAACAACCGCCATTCATGCCGTCAAAATCTTGGCCAAAGACAACGAAGGAAAAGACCCATACGATTTACTCACCATCTTCCTAAAAAACCCAAAAGCCTCCACCGCTCTCGCGAAAGCCCTGAAAGGAAAAACCCTCCCCTCAAAAATCGCCAGCCTCGGCATGCAACGCGCCGGCACCTCAGGCAAGCCGCCCACCAACCTCATCAAAGCCCTCCAAACCGCAGGTAAGCTCAAGCCCATGTCTCAACAACTTTCCGAAACTGAGATGGCAAAGCTCATCGACCGCGTCGAAAAAGAAGGCAATCCATACCGTGGCGAAACCATCTACCGCAGCACCAACCTCCAATGCATCGCCTGCCACGCCATCGGGGGCATCGGCAGCCCCATCGGCCCAGACCTCGTCAGCATCGGATCCAGCGCCCCGGTCGACTACCTCATCACCTCCCTCTTAGTCCCGAATGACAAAATTAAGGAAGGCTACCACACCACCCTCGTCACCGAGAAAAATGGCAACACTCACACCGGCGGACTCATCAGCGAAAGCGATACCGAGGTCGTCTTACGCGACTTCGCCGGCCAGCCAAACCGCATCGCCCGCGCCGACGTTAAAACCATCTCCATCAGCCCCATCTCCATGATGCCCCCCGGCCTCACCGCCAGCCTGCGGGAAGATCAATTCATCGACCTAGTACGGTTCCTCTCCGAGTTAGGAAAAGAAGGTGACTTTAAAGTCAGCGCCAAACCCATCATCCGTGACTGGCACGTCCTCCAGCCTCACTCCAGAACGCGCGACATCATGGGCCACTACGGCCCCGCCATCTTTGCCGAGCAATTCGACGGCTACCAGTGGACCCCTTACGGAGGAAAAGTAAATGGCGAGCTCCTCCCCGCCGAACTTCCTAAGGTCGAGGGCCGCGGACGCGACTTATGGGCCGTGGCACGTTTTGGAATCAAATCCACCACCCAGGACACCGTAAAACTTAAAATCAACGATACCTCTCAAATGAGCCTCTTCGACGGCACCAAGGAGATCAAACTCCCCAGCAAGGGCCCCGCCCTCGTCGAGGTCCCGAAAGGTGACACCGCACAACGCTTCACCCTAGCCATCAACTCCACCAAGCGCACCGCCCCAGCCCTGATCGAGGTTGTTGAGAATTAGGAAAAGATACCTCATCTTTAACCGCTCGCCAAAGTGATGGTAAACTTTGCGTAATTTCACCCTGTCACTCTTGCCGTTTCTAAGCTGCATTGAGGGTAAGTCAGATCTAGCCCCTCACTACTATGAAAATGAAACAAACCATCCTCGCTCTTTCGGCCTGTTCGATCGCGATTCTCCCCGCTCAGACCGCTGCCCCAGAAAAACCAGCCACTAAAAAAGCTGAAATGGCCGCAGAGCCAACCGCCGACACCCCGGTCGAAAAGCAAGCCTTCAAAATGTTCGCCATGCTCGAAACCGCACTCCCTGAAATCCTGGGAGGCATCAAAGATGAAGCGAGCCTCGAGGTCGCCAGCACCAAGATCGACCACCTCTTAAAGAAAGTCAAAATGGAGGAAGCCGCCCTCCTTAAGCTCGACGTCCCTGACAACGACGCCCGCGTCAAACTCAGTGAGAAGCTCGCAATCAAAGAGAAAAACATCACTGCAAAAATGATGCCCATCATCATGGGAATGCAAAAGCTCGACCCCGCCATCCTCATGAAGATCGGACCGATGATGCAGAAATTCGACGTCGCGATGGCGGAAAGCGACACCCTCGTAAACAAATATTTCAAAACCGACGAAGAACAAGCGGCCGGGGAAGGAGAGTAAAACCCTCTCTCACATCAATTTAAAAATCCGCAGAGCCTCGCTCTGCGGATTTTTTTTTGCCCTCCCTCGACCTCTTCTTGATCAAAAATCCCCACTTGAACGCGTTATAACATTGGTTATAATAACGCCATGACTAAGCTCAAGATCACCGCAATCGGAAACTCCGCCGGCGTCATTCTACCAAAAGAACTCCTCGAAAAGCTGCGCGCTTCGAAGGGCGACACCCTTTCCGTAACCGAAACAAAAAACGGCATCAACCTATCCGCCTTCGATGATCAGATCGATCGCCAGATGGAAATAGCCAATCGCATCATGCGAGAGAACCGCAACCTTCTCAAAAAACTCGCTGAATAATGAACAGCGAAAAAATTGAATGGGTCCTCGAAGAAGTCGTTCATATGTTTCACGCGGCTCAACTCGCTGAGCACGGAGGAGGAGAGGGCATCAGAGACTCTGGAATGTTAGAATCCGCTCTTAACCGCCCCCGCCAACTTGTCGCATACGGTGGAGGAGAGGTAGGCTTATGTCAACTTGCCGCTGCCTACGCCTTCGGTCTCGCAAAAAATCATCCGTTCATCGACGGTAACAAACGGACTGCCGCCATCACCTGCGAGCTATTCCTGAACCTAAACGGGAGAACTTTCTCTATTGGCGAGATCGAAAAATACCCACACTACCTCGCCCTCGCCGCCGGAGAACACTCCGAGGAATCCTTCGCAGCCTGGCTCCGCACCGTCACCACAACGGACTAAATTTACACGTGCCATTCCCGCGTCTTCGGCTAAGTTGCGCCCGTGAGCACCCAGGCACCTACAGTTCCAGACGCAACCGGCCACTTCGGTCAATTCGGCGGATGTTTCGCCCCCGAAACCCTCATGACGCCGCTCGATGACCTCAGCGCCGCCTACGAGTCAGCCAAAGCCGACCCCGCATTCCAGGCTGAGCTGGATGACCTCCTCCACAACTACTGCGGCCGCCCCACCCCACTCTACCTCGCAGAGCGCTGGACCGAGAAACTCGGCGGAGCAAAAATCTACCTCAAGCGCGAGGACCTCCTCCACACCGGAGCTCATAAAATTAACAACGCGATCGGCCAGATCCTCCTCGCCAAGCGCCTCGGCAAAACACGCATCATCGCCGAAACCGGAGCCGGCCAACACGGCGTCGCCACCGCCACCGTCTGCGCCCGCTTCGGCATGGACTGCACCGTTTACATGGGCGCCGTCGATATGGAACGCCAAGCCCTCAACGTCACCCGCATGCGCCTCATGGGCGCCAAGGTCATCCCCGTCACCGCTGGCCAAGCCACCTTAAAAGAAGCCGTCAACGAATCCCTGCGCGACTGGGTCGCCACCGTTGACGACACCCACTACATCCTAGGGTCCGCCCTCGGACCCCACCCCTTTCCCATGATGGTGCGCGACTTCCACCGCGTCATCGGCCTCGAGGCCCGCGAACAAATCCTCGCCAAAGAAGGCCGCCTCCCAGACCTCCTCGTCGCCTGCGTCGGCGGCGGATCAAACGCCATGGGCCTCTTCCACCCCTTCGTCAATGACACCAACGTCCGCCTCGTCGGCGTCGAAGCCGGGGGAGATGGCATCATCCCAGAACGCCACGCAGCCCGCTTCCAAGGCGGGAAACTCGGCGTCCTCCAAGGCTCCAAAACCTGGCTCCTCGCAAACGACGACGGCCAGATCGAGCTCACCCACTCCGTCTCCGCTGGCCTCGACTACGCCGCCGTAGGCCCAGAGCACGCCTACCTTCAAGACATCGGTCGTGCCGAGTATACCT
This sequence comes from Akkermansiaceae bacterium, assembly GCA_023300065.1. GTDB lineage: Bacteria > Verrucomicrobiota > Verrucomicrobiia > Verrucomicrobiales > Akkermansiaceae > SW10. The sequence continues at coordinate 1,043 of JALZWJ010000136.1, read as the reverse complement.
ACGCCACCGATGACCAGGCCCTCGCAGCCTTCCGCGAGCTTGCCAATACCGAAGGCATCATCCCCGCCCTCGAAAGCGCCCACGCCATGGCCCACGTCTCTAAGATCGCAGGCTCCATGTCCAAGGACGACATCATCATCGCCAACCTCTCCGGCCGCGGTGACAAAGACGTCGAAACAGCCTCCAAATACCTCCTCGATACTGAGACCGGACTTTAACCAAGCCCTCCTCCCTTTCAGATTCATTCTCGTGAGACCTCCCTGCGCCGCATAGACTCCCTCTCCCTATCCATCCCGAAACGCATAAAACCTCGCTTGGCAAACTCCCTCATTTACGACATAATCTCACACTTGGAGGGCAAAACTCCCCTCTCAAACAATCACTCCATATCTCCATCTAACCCATGAAAAAACTCATCATCATCACCTCCGGCATCGCCCTTTCAGCACTCAGCTCATGCAACACCATTGCTGGAGCCGGCCAAGACCTTCAAAGAGGTGGCGCAGCCGTCACCGGAGCAGCACAAGATGTCGCTAGCCGAGCCGCACAAAACGCCGCAGCCACTGCCACTCAAAATGCCACGAACGTCGTAAACGGCGTCAGTCAATAATTCAATCAAGCTCCCGGCTTCACTTCTGTGAAGCCGGACTTCCCCCATCCTTCCCCCTCATCAAAACCCCACCATCCCGCGCAGATGGACACATACAGAACCCTGAACGAGGAGTGACCCATTGTTTAATCACACCTCATCTCAGAACTTTTTGGAAAAAATCTCACGATGGGTTGACAAGCAGCCCCCTCCAGCTAGTCTCCGCGTCCGCTCCGCTAGGGAGTGATTTCTAAACACTTTACCTTTTATATACGGCCATGAAAATGACTTATCAGCCTTCCAAGCGCACTCGCAAGAAGCAACACGGTTTCCGTGCACGCATGGCCACTAAGGCTGGCCGCGGCATCATCAAGAATCGCCGCCGCAAGGGCCGCAAGACACTCCTTCCAAAGGGTGCCGAGATTCACTTCAAGCGCCACACGGTGCAGAACAA
>JALZWJ010000135.1 GCA_023300065.1 Akkermansiaceae bacterium | reverse complement strand
ACGATGCAGAAGGGGACATCGAGCAAGCGCGCGAGGCTCTTGGCGAGGAGGGTCTTTCCGGAGCCGGTAGGGCCGAGGAGGAGGACGTTTGATTTTTCAATCTCAACATCAGAATATTTGTCATCCGCAGCCTCATGTTGGCGGAGGCGTTGGTAGTGATTATAAACCGCGACGGAGAGGACCTTTTTGGCGTCTTCTTGGCCGATGACGAAGTCATTGAGGTGTTGTAAGAGTTCGGCGGGAGTTGGGACGCCCTCTTCGAGGAGTCCACCAAGGTCAGTGCTCGGTTTTTCTTCCGTCTGCCCCGCGAGCTCCTTCTTAAGGATGGTTGAACAGACATCGATGCATTCGTTGCAGATGTAGACGCCGGGACCGGCGATGAGCTTCTTGACCTCCGAGTGGCTTTTGCCACAGAAGGAACACATTGTGAGATTGTTTGCGCGAGCCATTGAAAGAGAATAAGCGGTTTGTGATAGGAGGTTAACACCACGAGAGCGGGGTGTCTTGTGATTATTTAAAAGATCGTGAGATGACTCCAGAGGGTGGGGTCTATGGTGGCGAGGGTCTCTTGTCGTAAGGCTTCTGCCTCGTGCTGACCCCGTAAGACGGCGAAGACGGTGGAGCCTGAGCCGGACATCATGGCGGCTTCGGTCGAGGGGTGAGCGAGGAGGAAGGCCTTCAGCTCGGCAAGGATGCGGTGCTTCTCGAAGACGGGGCGTTCGAGGTCGTTAAAAAGGGTGATCTCTCCGACGGTTTGGGGGGCGTAAGAGATGCCCTGAACCTCTTGTGAGGTCTGCCACTTCGAGTAAGCCCACGGGGTGGGAATGTCGAAGGTGGGCTTGAAGAGGAGGATGGGTTTTTTCCATGCGAGTGGGGTAGGTTCGATGATTTCGCCGCGTCCGCGGCACCAGCAGGGAGATTGGTAGAGGAAGAGGGGGATATCTGAGCCTAGCTCGGCGGCCCACTCTGCGAGAGTCGTGAGAGGGGTGTCTGAGCCGGTTAGTTCGTTCAGGGCGAGGAAAGTGTGCGCAGCATCGGCACTGCCGCCGCCGAGGCCCGCGCCGTGTGGGATATTCTTCACGAGGGTGACGTGGAAGTTGCAGGCGGTCTGGGTGTTTTTCTCAAAGAGGCGGAGGGCGCGGGAGACGAGGTTCGTTTCATCGGTGGGCACGCCTGGGGTGTCGCAGTGGAGTGAGAAGGCATCGGCTGGCGCGAAGGTGAGTTCATCGGTCAGGCCGGGGAGCGGCAGGGCGAGGGTCTCGAGCTCATGGAAGCCGTCCTCCCGCTTACGGGTGATCCGAAGTGAGAGGTTGATTTTAGCGGGTGCGTGAGTGGTCATGATGAAGTGCGTCCGAAGAGGGCGAGGAGGCGCCCAGTATCCCCTTTTTCAAGGCGGTAGGAATAAAAGCGGTCGAGATTTGAAGCGGTGCAGAGGCCGCAGTCGTGGTAGTTTTTTTCAAGAATTCCTGCCGCGATTGTTTGGGCGTGGATTTGTTTTGCAAAATCGATCTCGTAGTGTGGCGGGCGGATGCAGGGAGCGAGCACTGCGATGAGATCTGCGGGATTTGTTCCAAAATTGGCGGTCATGGCGGTGATCGCTTTCCCGGTGATGTTTTGTTCGGTTCCTTTTTTTCCGGAATGGAGGAGGCCGATGGCCCCTGTTTTCTGGTCGGCGAGATAAAGGGCCCCGCAATCCGCGACGTGGATTCCTAGGAGGATGTCTGGATCAGCGGTGAGGAGGGCGTCGACCCCGAGGGATAGCGCAGGTGAGGAGGCTGTGATGAGGGCGAGATCGCTCCCGTGAGTCTGCTCCGCGTGGAAGGTGCGATCAAAGCCAAGGCGCTGTGCGGCGCGGTGGTGCGTGGGTTGGAGGCGCGCGAGGGTCTGTTCCTTATCAGTCGTGGTGCTGATGCCTGGGACCCGTTCGATGAAGTCGGCCCGATGTTGGGGAGAAATAGAGAGGGGGGATAAAAAGAGAAACGCTTCCTTCACGCGGTGAGCGTAGAGGAAGCGTCGTCGTTTCGCCAAGTTTCCTTGGTAAAGAATTTTTTGGGGTAGGGGAGTTTTATGAATCGAGGTTCTTGCCCTCGATCGCGTCAGAGGCAACAGCCACTGAGGTCGCTTCGCTTTCGTCCATGTCTTCCATGAGGTCTGCGAGTTCGGTGGCGATGTGACCACGCATGGTTGCAACGATTGCCTTTCCTTCAGCCGTGATGCGAACCATAATCTTGCGGCGGTCCTCGGCAGCGTGAACACGCTCGACGAAGTTCAGCTTCTCAAGACGGTCAACCAACCCGGTCGCAGCAGCGGTAGAGTGGCCCATCTTCTTGGCGATTGCTGACATGGTCAGGTAATCTTCGCTAGAAAGGTAAGTGAGGAGGAAGAACTGCGGGAAGGAGAGGTTTCCGCGGTTGAGTTCAGTAGAAAGATTCAGGATACAGGATCTCTGCGTCATTAGGACGAAGTCCGCGAGACGGTCGGTGTCTACTTTGGCGGAAGGAGATGAGTTAATTGTGCTTGATTTCATGGTAATGCGACTTTCGATTTTTTTGGGTATTTAGGGTTACCCAGCAGCTTCTGGGGAGATATTACCAATAAATAGCGACTAAGCTCAAGTTGAAACCGCTAATTTTTTCAAATAAACTGTAAGAATGTCATTTTCAGTATGACGGGATAAGTCTGGAAGCCCGATAGTTTGGGGGTCTTTAGCATCTTTTGGCAAGGTGACTTTTTTTTCGTTCAAGGAGTGATTTTTGACTCAACGGCAGTCGGTTGAGGAATCTCAGTTGTGATTTCTGCTTTTTCTGGGAAATCTGGGTAGCCGATGACGGCGTCTCCTTTTTCAACGTCTCCGCTGACGAGGTCAGCGGCGTAGAAGTCGCGCACTCTCTCTCCTGAGGGGCGGAGGGAGGCGGCGCGGCCTTGCGGTCCTTGTGATTGGTAAAGGGTGTTTTTGGGGAGGGTACCGGGGCCGAACTTTTGGATGAGGACGAATTCACCCGCTTTTGATACGGAGGCAATACGACCGACTACTCTTTTTTCAGGTCCGGTGATCTTTGGCTGGGTTTCCTCTTCTTCGCTCTGGTTTTTATTGCGCGAGCTACATGAGCTGAGAAATAAGAATGAGAAGGTGAGGATGGCGAGCGTCTTCATAATGAGATGAAAAGCCGAGATTCCTTTCGGCGCAAGCGTTGACCGCCGGGAAGGTTCACCGAAGAGGGGGCTTCTGGGTCGAGAAGGGTGAGGCCGCGGGCGATGACTTTGGTGGAGAGCTCCGGGATGGCGTGGTCGCTCAGATAGTGGTGGAGGGCTTTTTTTTGGACGGAGAGGGGCTGGGTCCGGAAGGTGGGGAGGTGAATGCGTCCCTGTGGATCTAAAAGTTTGAGCGACTCTAGGTGGAGGCTTGCGATTTCTTCTAAGTCTTTGGTCAGGTCGAGGGAGCGCAAGAGGCCAGGGGTGGAATCTTGGTTAAGGATGTCGGTGAGGAGTGGGAGGCCTTCGTGACGGATGCGATTCCGGGTTGCGAAGGGCTCGATGTTTGAGGAGTCCTCGCGGTAGGAGTGGTCGCCGTCTTTTAGGAAGGCGTCGATTTCTGATCGGCGGACTTTGAGAAAGGGACGGAGGATGGTGAGGCCTGCGATGGTGTGTTGTTCTGACATCCCTTTCGCGCCCGCAGATCCGCGGAGGAGGTTGAAGAGAACGGTCTCGGCCTGGTCATCGGCATGATGGGCGAGGAGGATTTTTGAGATGCCGGTGGAGGCAGCGCAGTGGTGGAAGAAGTGGTGGCGGGCTTGGCGGGCGGCGGTTTCGAGCGAGAGTTTTTGCTCTGAAGCGAGCGCTGCCACATCGACTGATTGAGAGATGAGAGAGGGGCCTAGGAGTTGGCGGAGGAAGGCCTCATCACCCTCTGATTCTTGGCCCCGGAGACGGTGATTAAGATGGCAGTAGGTGATTTTTTGAATCCCCTCTGCAAGTAGCCAGTGGTGGAGGGCGATGGAGTCTCGCCCACCAGAAATGCCGACGAGGTAAGGGAGGTTGGGATCGAGCCAAGCCGGGCGAGCGATCATAGTCACGGTGATTATGGTTTACGGAAGACCATGAAGTGTTGCTGCGGGAGATCATCGTGAGTCTGGATCCACTCGAGGCCGACGAAGGCCATTTCACGCTTTATCTGTGCTTGAGTCATTTTGTGAAGGGGCTTGATCTCGGAGTTTGGATCCTCGGCGCGGGGCTCGACCAGGAAGATGCGCCCCTCGGGACGGAGGCTGGCTACGAGGGAGGTCATGATCTCGTAGGGGTGAGAGAATTCGTGGTAAGCATCTACGATGAGTGCGGCATCGATCGAGGTTGGAGGGAGGTCGATGTGATCAGTTTTTCCGAGATGAGTGATGATGTTTTGGCTATTGAGTTGGGCGATGCGTTGCTCGAGGAAGCCGAGCGTTTCTTCTTGAATATCGATGGCAACGACGCGCGCGCGCGGGTGTTTTTTAGCAAGGCGGAAGGTGTAATAACCAGAGCCAGCGCCAATGTCGGCAATGACATCGGCGGGGTTGATGTCGATGAGGTCGATAACGGTGTTCGGGTCTTCCTGAGAATCACGTCCTGGGTGCTCTAGCCAATCGATGGTGGAGTGGTTCATGGCTTTGGCAATCTCGCGGCCTTGATAGAATTTTCCAATGCCGTCCTCAGAGTGTGGCCTTGTGGTGTAGTAGCTGTCCTCCTTGTCGGTGGCAGGTTCCTCGGCGGCGGTCTCGATTTGGTCCTCCGGTTGGGAGCGACGTGAGAAAAGGAAAATGAGAACCGCGACGAGGGCGAGCGCGGAGATAAGGGTGATATTTTTCATGGCAAGGTGAGGGCCGAGCAGGAGATTTGCAGTTCGGGGGTGAGGCTGTGGATGAGATGGGTGACTTGATCTGGTTGCCCCGTGGTGAGAAGGCGGGCCTTGGAGTCTGGGCTGAGTGAAAGAGGGTGTTGGGCCACGCGGCGGGCGATGGCATCGCCGGTGTCAATAAACTGAATGTTTGCCGGGAGGCGGGCCGCCAAGGCGGGGCGGAGAAAGGGGTAGTGGCTGCAACCTAGGATGAGGACATCTGCCCCGGCCGCGAGCATCTGCTCGGTGTATTCATCAATCGCGGCCTCCACTTCTGGGCCGGTGAGAATCCCTTGCTCGACAAGCTCGACAAACTTTGGGCAAGGCTGCGTGATGACGCGGAGATTGCGTGCGTGGGTTGCGACGAGACGGTGGAATTTATCGCCGCTGAGTGAGGCCTCGGTGGCGAGGACTCCGATCGTTCCTGATTTTGTAAGAAGGGCGGCGGGTTTTACCCCGGGTTCCATTCCGATAAATGGGATTGGGTAGTGGGCGCGGAGGAACTCGATCGCCACGATGGTGGCGGAGTTGCAAGCGAGGACGATGACCTCGGCTCCCTGCGCGATCAGGAAATCAGTGAGAGCCACGGTGCGCTGCAGGATCTGTGGATGGGTCTTATTGCCATAGGGGCACCAAGCATTGTCACCAATATAGGTGACAGCGGTTTGAGGTAAGAGGCTGCGGATTTCCCGTAGGACGGAAAGTCCACCAACGCCTGAATCGAGGATGCCGATCACGAGAAGACCTTGGCTTTGAAATGCCTGTCTGGAAACGACAAAAAAGCCCGGCCTTTAACAGCCGAGCTTTTTGAAAAATAAGAGCTTAAGTCTTGCTGATTAAGCGGAAACTTCCTCAGTGGCTTCGACAGTCACTGT
>JALZWJ010000134.1 GCA_023300065.1 Akkermansiaceae bacterium | reverse complement strand
CAAATGGACGTCACCGGCCGCGACACCGGCACCGATGCCATGGCCGCCGCCCTCGCCGGCATCGATAGCGCGGCCACCTCTGTCGGCTTCCCGATTCGGAACATGCACACCATCTCCGAGACCGGCCACACGCTCGACGTCCTCGCAGCCGTCCACGGCATGGAAGCAACCCTCCGCGAGATGGACACCATGAACAAAGGCAAGGGCCTCAGCCGGAATGACCTCCAGAATGAGCACCCACGCCTCGACGAAGCTAAGCCTCTGAAATCTTAAATACGAATGGCACTCACTTGAGGGCCTCAACGGAAAACAACCGCAGAGGCGGCGGAGGTCAGAGAGTGACGTATAGGTGAAACCCCTCAGGACGCTCCTAACCGAGCGCCATGCAAGCGAGACCTCCTACTTCCGCAGCGCCTTACGGCGCAGCACCTCCTTCACGGCCTCATAACAATTTATGAGGCCGTGACCTGTTTCAGAGTCTACCCCTTTTGGCCCCACATCGGTCGCGGTGGTCGTGATAATTTCCTTCAAATCCCACGGTAACAGGTCTTGATCCGCCGAAAGCATGAGCGCGATCGCCCCGCAAAACATCGGCCCCGCATACGAGTTCCCATTCAGAAATTTCGGCACCATCGATCCGTCAGGGAGCTGCCCCGGGACCCGATAATTAAAGGCACAGACCTCGGGTTTTTGGAGCACCCCGTCTTGGTAATGTTCTGTCATCCAGGTCACCGGACCCACGCAGGAAAAATCAGTCTTGGCGAAATCACGATGCACCCCCGCTGCCGCAAAGACCGCTTCAGGGATACTCTGCGGGATAGTCATCAAGTGAGGATTCGCATCACCACGCGCGATGTTCCCCGCGCCGGAGACAAAGAAGAGACCGCAGAAATTCCCCTGCTCCATCACCTTGCGCCAGTGCGACCGATACTCGCCAAACCCTCGTCGAGAAAAACTCATACTATACGTGTCCGCACCTTGCTCGATGGCCCACTCTACCGACCGCTCGATGCCCCCCTGATTCACCACTCCCGCCCAGCGGCTCAGCGGAGCCACCCCACAACTGGCCCGCTCCTTCCCATCGCCAAAACCACTCACGATGTTCGCACAATTCGTCCCATGCAGGGTCGACCGCTCTTTCGGATCTCCGGAATACGACTTGGTGAAAAGCTGATTGGATTTCTGATCGAAGTGATACCCATGCACATCATCGACGTATCCATTCCCATCATCATCCTTTCCATTCCCCGCGATCTCGCCGGGGTTCCGATACACCGTCCGCTGCAAGTGCTCCGAGATGATGAAGTTTTTATCGTGAATCACATTCAGCGTCCCCTGCCCCGTCACCCCAAATTCCTTCCAAACCTGGTCCGCATTCAGCTGCTTAATATACCACGGTAAGTTCTCGAAATTCGGCGCAGTCGGGGCATCCACCACCGGGACCTCTGGCATCGGTAGAGACTTCACCGGGCGACCCCTCCGCACCTTCCTCACAAAAATCTTCCGCATCCCCGGGACCGCCTCCAACTTAGAAACGGCCGGCTTCAACATCTTCCCCGAAAACCCATTCACGATCCAATGCTGCTCCAAATCTTTGAGGTCACCGGATTTGACTAAGACCTCTAAAATCGGTTTCGCTTTTTCAAAAGAAGCCTCACTCTGTTTCTTCAAAGCACCGATCACCTCCTTACGTAGCGCTTGGCGGCCCGCCTTAGAAAACTCCTTGGCCCGCCGCCCGTATCCCGCCCCATCGCCCAGAAACTGTTCCTCAAACCATACCGTCACCCAGACCATTTCGCCCTCCCTCACCTCAGGAAGCGGCGAAGTCCACACCCCCTCGCCGCCAAGCTTCTCCATCTTCACTGGCGTCATCTCAGCTGCCGCCGTCACCATCCCCAAGCCTAACAAAGCAGAACACACATTCTTTAAAATCATGCCTAGAGAATACTCAGTCACCTTCAAGTGACGATTTAAAAAGGCGTGACTCACAAGTCGATCAGCCGGTCAGTCCTATCCCCTCAACCAATCCCCAGAGCCGACAACCGGGTATCCCTCAACTCCCTTCAACCATTCATAAATCCAGACTTCGGTCTTAACCCCAGCCAAGAGAACCTCCGCTCGGATCCGGTGGTATTCACCATTCCGGTCGTCTTTCAAACCGATCCCCTCGAACTCATCGAGCTCCTTCATCAGCTCCGGGCCAACCTCGTAGACCTCCCCTTTCACAAGGCAACCTTCCCCGAGAACCAGCCCCGGATACCAATCAATCTTCACGAGGGTTCCCGCGATCTCGGCAGGGCCCAGCCAGCGGGCTTCGGCCATCCGCCAATCGTTCGAGGCCCCCTTACGCAGCGCCCCGTAGACGAAGATGAGATCACTCACCTTCTTCGATACTTGCTTTGAGGAAATCTGAGATCTCCACCTTCAACCCCTCTATCCCATCACCCTCCATCGCGGAGATCGGGATCACGGGGACCTTTGGGAAACGATTCTTAAAGATCTGCAGATTCTCTTCCGCGCCTTCAAGGTCCATCTTATTCGCCACGACCATCCAAGGGAATTTCGAGAGATCCTCATCGTAGAGTTTGATCTCGGTGCGGAGAGTCTGGATGTCCTCGATCGGGTTCCGCAATTCGCTGCCCGGCATATCCACGACGAAGAGCAGGACTCGGCAACGGGTGATGTGACGGAGGAACTCATGGCCCAAGCCGCGGTTATTATGCGCACCCTCGATGAGACCAGGAATATCCGCCACGGTGCAGCGTTGCTGATCCGGCAAGCTGACCACTCCGACCTGCGGAGTGAGGGTGGTGAAGGGATAGGAAGCGACCTTTGGCTGCTTCGCAGAAATTTTACCTAGGAGAGTAGACTTACCCGCATTCGGGAAACCGACGAGCCCCACATCCGCAATGCGGCGTAGCTCGAAGTAGAAAATCCCCTCATCCCCTTCCGTCCCCAGCTCGCGCTCTTGCGGGACTTGGTTCGTGGCACTCCGGAAGTGGAAGTTCCCCTTACCGCCTTTGCCAGGCTCTAGGAGGATGAACTCCTCACCCTCTTCGGTAAGATCACAAACCGGAACAAGGTCCACCCCCTCTTCACTGCGCTCCATCTCGACCGCTTCCATGACCTCCGTGGCAGGACTACGGTAAATCACCGTGCCCGGTGGCACGCGGCCGATCTTTGTCTTACCATCGCGGCCGTGCCGCTTATAAGTCTGACCATGCACCCCGTCTTCTGCCAGAAGCTTAGGGTCGTAGTGAAAGTTACGGAGGTTATCCGTATTGCGATCCACAATCAGGATCACCTTCCCCCCATTTCCGCCGTCGCCGCCATCGGGACCACCACGGGGGACCCCTTTTTCACGGCGAAAGCTCACGGCACCGTGCCCACCATCTCCGGCGCGGCAGTGGACACGAATGTGGTCTACGAATGATTTATCTCTCTTCATGAACTTAGTTTTCCAAAGGTATTCATTAATGAGACCTCAAGGGCGAGAGCCTCCACAACGTTCGTTTCCAACAAGCGTCGCAGCTCCTCCATGGCCGCAACCCGCCTTAATAGCACGTCCAAATCTTCGTTTGCCACCGCATCGGCCATGATTCCGGCATACTCGGGGAATTCTAGCCCCTCGCCGCCCGCCTTTAAACGGAGTAAATCGCCCACCCACGCGTGGACGGTCTCGATCATCAGGGCCCGCTCGCCGAGGTAGTCCGCCGCGGTCTGGGCTTCATACATCTTTTCGCGCTGAACG
>JALZWJ010000133.1 GCA_023300065.1 Akkermansiaceae bacterium | reverse complement strand
GCAGACTTCCAAGTAGCCCTCATGACCCAGCGGATCAAGCATCTCACGGAGCACATGAAGGAGCACAAAAAAGACTTCGCTTCACGCCGCGGACTGCTCCAGTTAGTAGCGCGCCGCAGAAAGCTCCTCGACTACCTTAAGACACGTTCGGAAGATCGTTACAAGGCGGTCCTGAAAGCGCTCGACCTGCGTAAGTAAAACAAATTTGTAAAATGGCCACGGTGATTCTCACTGTGGCCCTTTTGCTTTGTAAGGCGTAGCGCTTTGATAGCTGCACCTTCAGCGGAGCGGGATTCCCACCCAAACCTAAGACCGGGAAAACCAATCCGTTTAAAAACAAAAAAAATCGTCCGGGAGGGTCCCGAGTGCGATCTACCAATAAAAGATAATGAGTATACAAAAAGTAAGCGCCAATGTTGGGCCTAGCCCAATGGTCATCGAGACCGGCAAATTGGCCAAATTGGCCGACGGAGCAGTCACCGTTCAGATGGGTGAAACCATCGTCATGGTTTCCGCTGTTTCACAAACCAAAATCCGCGAGGGCCAGACCTGGTTCCCCCTTTCGGTTGAATACAAGGAGCGCGCATCTGCCGCTGGAACATTCCCCGGTGGATACTTCAAGCGTGAAGGTCGTCCTACCGAGAAAGAGATTCTCACCTGCCGCATGACGGATCGCCCACTGCGTCCGCTTTTCCCAAAGGGTTACCTTTATGACACCCAGATCATCGCTCTCCTCCTGAGTGCTGACCAGGTGAACGACGCCGACATCCTCGCGATGAACGGTGCTTCTGCCGCTCTCGCCATCTCCGACATCCCATTCGCCGGTCCTATCGGTGCGGTGCGTGTTGGCCGTGTGGACGGTGAGTTCCTCATCAACCCAACCTTCGAGCAGCGTGAAGACTCTGACCTCGACCTCATCTACGTGGGTAACAAGACCGACGTCATCATGATCGAAGGCGCTGCCAACGAGATCCCTGACGTTGAGTTCAAAAAGTCCCTCCACTTCGCTCAAGCAGCCGTTGCTAAGGTTGTCGAAGCTCAGGAAGAGCTCGTCAAACTCGCTGGCAAGCCGAAGCGTGACTACGTGGTCACGGTTGCTAAAGAGGACCTCCTTGAAATCGGATACGCCGTCGCCGGTGACCGGATCGAGGACGCGATCTACGCCGCTTCGAAAGTCGAGCGTGGCAAAAAAGTCGGCGCCCTTCGCGACGAAGTTGAAACTGCCATTAAGGAGAAATTCCCACAGACCACTGAGTTCGAAATCGAGCAGGTCTTCGAATACATCCAGAAGAAAGCCTTCCGCCTTTCCATCATGGAAAAAGGCGTTCGTGCAGACGGCCGTGGCCTCCGCGACCTCCGTGAGCTTTACGGTGAAATCGGCACGCTTCCACGCGTTCACGGTTCCGCCATCTTCTCACGTGGTGAGACTCAAGCCCTCGGAATTTGCACACTCGCACCCGCCGATGAGAAGCTCTACGTCGACAACTACGCAGGTGGTGAAGACTCCAAGAACTTCTTCCTCCACTACAACTTCCCACCGTTCTCGGTGGGTGAGACAGGTCGCTTCGGCGGCATGAATCGCCGTGAGATCGGTCACGGAGCACTTGCTGAGCGTTCCATCGCTCCCATGCTTCCTGACACTGATGTCTTCCCATACTCCATGCGTATCTCTTCGGAGGTCATGGAGTCCAATGGCTCGACTTCAATGGCGACTGTTTGCGCAGGCACCATGGCTCTTCTTGACGCTGGTGTCCCTATGATCCGCCCTGTTGCGGGGATCTCATCCGGTCTCGTCACTGAGCAGGATGCTGATGGAAACATGACGAAGCACGTTGTCATTCTCGACATCATCGGTTCTGAGGACTTCTACGGCGACATGGACTTCAAACTCTGTGGAACCAGCGAAGGTGTCACCGGTTACCAGCTTGACCTCAAGCTCCCCGGCATCCCTCTCTCCATCTTGGAGGAAGGCATCGACCTCGCGATCGAAGGCCGCGGCAAAGTCCTCGACAAAATGGCTGAGTCCATCACCGGACCTGGTGAACTCTCACCACACGCCCCTCGCATCGAGACCGTCACCATCCCACAAGATCGCATCGGCGAGCTCATCGGACCTGGCGGAAAGAACATCAAAGCCATCCAGGCTGAGTCTGGTGCTGAACTGAACATCGAAGACGATGGCACCGTTCACATCTACGCCTCTAAGCAGGAAGGCCTCGAAGCTGCCAAGAACATGATCGACATGATGTTCGCAGAAGTTGAGATCGGAAAGACCTACACCGGCAAAGTCATGAACGTCACCACCTTCGGTGCATTCATGGAAGTGCTCCCAGGTAAGGACGGACTCGTTCACATCTCCGAGCTTGATGAAGGCCGCGTCAACCAGGTGGAAGACATCTGTAAGAAGGGTGACATCATCTCCGCCAAGTGCGTCGGAATCGACGACAAAGGCCGCGTGAAAATGTCCCGCCGTGCAGCCCTCCGCGAAGGCGGTGGCGACGCACCAGCAGCAGCACCCGCACCTTCCGGTGACAACGACACTCCTCCTTCCGAGGAAGAAGTCGTCACCTTCGGCTAAGTCTCACTGACTTCGAAAAAATCACAAAGCGCGCCCGGCTCTCACGAGTCGGACGCGCTTTTTTTGTGCAAAGGAGTCGTGGCGCCCTCGCCGCTTCTCAACCTCGCTCACGAGTTCAAAACTCCCGCACTTCCAAATCAGGCACGCGAGCGAACTCCGAGATATTACGGGTCACAACGGGGCGGCGGTGGGCTAATGCGGTAGCGGCAATCCAAAGGTCATTTTGGCCAATCATTTGGCCGCTCTTTTTCAGATGGCGAAACACCTCGCCATAGTGCCAGCTCACCTCGCGGGTGATTTCAAGGCAGGTAAAAAAGCCAATGTATTTCTGCCAGGATTTGCGGTCGCTCATGCTATTTCCACAGGCGATTTCTCCGGCGATGGTCGGAGTGATTGCCAAAGCGGAACCTGCATTGGAGAGAAGGAACTGACTAGCTGATCCTTGTTCTTGGCGACGCCGTTCGCGTTCGAGATGGATCAGGAAATTACTATCGAGGATCATCGCTTTTCTCCTGCCTCCAGTTCGACTTCATCCCACGGGCTTGTCGCTATGGGGGGATCTTCCGGAAGCTCGGCCAAAGCATCTGCGAGGGAAACACCGTCATCGGGGAGGTGGGCAAAAAGCTTGTCCAAATGTTCCAATAAATCAGCTCCGGTTGGAGCCGGATTTTCAAAATGGGTACGACGAATGACCTTCGAGAAGGAGTCGCGTGGGCCCTTTTTTGCAGCAGCCAACTTCTCGTAGGCATCGAGTTCGATTGAGATCGTTTTTGTAGGCATGCACAGACCATGCATGGCCCGCGTCTTTTTGTCAAGTTGGTTGGTTTTAGAAGGGTGACATCATCTCGGCCAAGTCGTCGGAATCGACGACAAAGGCCGCGTGAAAATGTCCCGCCGTGCCGCCCTCCGCGAAGGCGGTGGCGACGCACCAGCACCGACAGCAGCTCCTTCCAGTGACAACAAACCCCTCCTTCGGAGGAAGAAGTCGTCACCTTCGGCTAAGTCTTGCCGGCTTCGAAAAAATCACCAAGCGCGTTCGGCTCTCACGAGTCGGACGTGCTTTTTTTTGATGACCTCACTTTATTTTGAGCTGAAAAGTCAAATTTATCACCTTGTAAAAACAGCATTATAATGTTGTTTTTACAAGGTGATCACGCGAAGGGTAAAGAGTGAAATGAAACGATTGTTGGAAAATTTTCCGGCAGTCGTGCTTGTTGGACCCCGTCAAGTGGGCAAAACGACGCTGGCGCAAACGATCGAAGATGAGAAGGCGGGGGTGTATCTTGACCTTGAAAGTAAGCGAGACCTCCAACGGCTCTCTGACCCAGAGGACTACCTCGCGCGACATGAAGATGAGCTGGTGATTCTTGATGAGATTCAGCGTGTTCCAGAGTTGTTTACGTCACTTCGTGGACTCATCGACCAAGGGGGAAGAAAGGGTCAAAAGAACGGCCGCTACTTGCTTCTGGGATCGGCCTCGCTGGAGCTCATTCAGCAGAGCAGCGAAACCCTTGCGGGTCGGATCGCTTACCTTGAGTTGCATCCACTAGATGTCACGGAAGTGGGCTCGGAGAATCTGGATCGCCTCTGGTATCGCGGAGGATTCCCGGAGAGCTATCTCAGCAAAAATGACGAGAGCAGTGCGGAGCAGCGGGATTTTTTGATTCGTTCCTACTTGGAAGCGGAAATCCCTCGATATGGGGGACGTCTTGCGAGCCGCGAGATTCGAAATCTTTGGACCATGCTGGCGCATCAGCAGGGAGGGATGCTCAACATTGCGGACCTCTCGCGGAACCTCGATCTCGATGCCCGCACCATCAACGGCTATCTCGGGCTTCTCGAAGACCTCCTCCTGATCCGCACGCTCAAACCTTGGTTCAAGAATGTGGGGAAGCGATTGGTGAAATCACCAAAGGTTTATATTAGAGATTCGGGAATCGTGCACGAGCTCTTGGGAATCTCGGGGCTCGAATCCTTGCTAGGCCACCCCGTGGTCGGTGGGAGTTGGGAGGGTTTCGTGATCGAGAACCTCCTCGCCCTCGCCCCCCCTCGGACCGACGCCTATTTCTATCGGACCAGCGCTGGGGCTGAAGTCGATTTGGTCCTCTGCTTCCGAGATCAAACCCGCTGGGTCATCGAGATTAAAAGGGGCCTTTCGCCAAACATCACAACAGGATTTTACAACGCGCTCGAGGATCTGAAGCCAGACAAAAGCTTCGTCGTTTATGGGGGCGATGATCGCTTCAAAGTAGGCGGGGCTTCCGAGATGATTTCGCTGCCCTTACTGCAAGCGGAGTTGTTGAAGAAGTCGTGATCTGTTGTCCGGAAATTCCTTTCATACCTTCATGGTAGTGGTTTCAGGCAAGGTCGGACTCGTTCACATCTCCGAGCTTAATGAAGGGTCTGGTTGGTCATTTTGTTCAGCTTACGCTCTTTTCCTGCATGCCCCTGAGATCGCTCCCGCTTTCGGAACCTTGCGCCATCTTAGGCTGACTGCTAAGGTCCCCTCATGAAATACCGGACGCCAAGGGAATTTGTGATGCGTGAATACGCAGACGTTCTCACCATGCGCCGTCTCCGCAAGAAACGGGAGGAGAAGCTCGGTCGTCCCATTCCCAAGTCTAAGATCACTGACAACAGCGAGCCCTGGATGGAAAAGCCGAACAGCGTCGCCGACTGCCTTTGGATTAACGAACAGGTCACTAAACTTACCGAGCGGTATGCCACGAAAAGTTGAAGACGTGATCGCGCGGCTCGCTTCCCAAGAGCGCGTGGTGATGATTGGTGGTCTTGCTGTGATTGCACACGGATTGTCGCGACCGACGAAGGATGTTGATGTCTGGCTCGATCCCACAAAAGGCGCTCAGAACTGGCTCTCTTCGATCAAAAACGTCATCACCAAGGACGAGAGAATTGTAACACTTCCCGGATGGAAGGAGCTGGAACCTTCGGAAGTCTTGGAGAACTTGGAGGCGGTTGGGATGTTAAGAGTTGAAGGCTTAGACATGCCTTTGGATTTATTTTTTCGGCCCAATGGCTTACGAGTAGATGAGTTTGAGCGAGTGTGGGCAGATTCCAGCGCAATGTCTGATGGAACCAAACTTCCAGCGCTTCTCGATCTTCTTTGCACCAAGGAGGAAACCAATCGGAAGCGTGATTTTACTGATGCGAGCTTTCTGCTTGGGATGGCGCGTGAGCAGCCAGCTTCTCGTAGGCAAACGTAGATCATACATGGTCCGTGTGTGTTTATCAAGGTGGCCAGCTGTAGAGGACGGCGTGGTTGAGAAGTCGTAAGGGGGAGCCGCGCTCGTTATTTGAGGGCCCTGGCGAAGGCGGCTTGCCGAACCGGAGGGGGGCGATTACAGCTGTGGGGTGATTTATCTCGATAACCATGCGACGACGGCGGTGCACCCAGAGGTGGTGGAGGCGATGTTGCCGTTTCTGACGGAGCATTTTTATAATCCTTCGAGCGGTTATCGGGCCAGTCGGGTCGTGAAGAAGGCGATCGCGGAGGCGCGGGGCGAGGTGGCGCAGTTGATCGGGGCGAATGAGGAGGAGATTGTTTTTACGGGGTGTGGGACGGAGTCGAACAATATGGTGCTAAAGTCATTGGCGCGGATTTATGGGCGGAAGAGGTCGCGGGTCATCACGGGAGAGATTGAGCACAGCGCGGTGCTGCGTCCGTGCCAGGCGATGGAGGAGGTGGGCTTTGAGGTGAAGCGCTGCGGGGTGGATGAGAGAGGGCGGTTAAAGTTGGCGGAATTTCAGGAAGCTTGCGAAGGGGCTGAGACGGGGTTCGCCAGTGTGATGTGGGCTAATAATGAGACGGGCGTGATTCAGCCGATAGCTGAGGCGTGTGAGGTGGCGCGGGCGAATGGCCTCGCCTTTCACTCAGATGCGATTCAGGCGGTGGGTAAGATCCCGGTGAACGTGCGTGAGGTGCCGGTCGATTTTTTAAGCATCAGTGGGCATAAATTCCATGCGCCAAAGGGGATCGGTGCGCTTTATCTCCGCGAGGGAGTGAGGTTTGAGCCTCTGATCCGGGGCGGTGGCCAGGAGGCTGGGCGGCGAAGCGGGACGGAGAATGTGGCCTACATTGTGGGGCTAGGTAAGGCGGCTAGCTTGATGCGGGCGGCTTTAGAAAAAGATCAACATGCCGGGATCTCGGCAAACCGTGATCATCTGGAAAAACGTCTCTGCGAGGAGGTGGAGGGAGTGATTCTCAATGGAGACCGCGACCACCGTGTGCCGACGTGCGCGCACATTTCCTTCGACGGATGTGAGGGCGCGGGGTTGCTCATTCTGCTCGATGATGCAGGGGTGCAAATCTCGACCGGGAGTGCGTGCATGACGGGTAAGCAAGAGCCCAGCCATGTGCAGAAGGCGATGGGGATCTCTGATGCGCAGGCGAAGAGTAGTCTCCGGATTTCCTTCTCCAGTTTCACGACACGTGCCGAGACGGATGAGGCGGTGGAGATGATTAAGAAGGCGGTCGCGAAGCTGCGCCAGGTGCAAGGTGGCAGTGGGGTGGGACCGGTCGTGGTGTATTCTTAGGTCTCTTGGCTGCGGATGATGGCGGGGTTTTATAGGCGGCCGGTCTCGGTCACTTCGCCGGAGCGGTAGGCGCGGAGGAGGCTATCGAGCGAGCAGAGTTGGGCTTGAAGGTCGCTGGCTTCATGAGTCTCGGATGACGTACGAGGTTTGTCGTAAGTCCGGAGTGATCGGAGCTTCGGGATGAGGTCATCGTCACAGTCTAGGAAGTGGGCGACCGATTCGAAGTGGGAGTGCTCGGCGAGGGAAATTGTCTTTGGCCCCATGACGAGGGTGTAGCCGTGGTCGCCGTAGGATTCTGAGAAAGCTCCATCGATCGTGACAGCGTTGCCCCCTTTTTTGACGGGGTCTTCTCCTTCTGCGAGTTTGACGGGGACGTGACCATTGATGACCAGCACATCATCAGGCATGCCGAACTCGCGGCCGACGCTCCGGACGAAGTCGGCGTCGTGGACTTTCTGGAAGTAGGGATCTTTGACCTCGCGATGGGTTTCTGGGTCGTCGAGGAAGTAGCGCTCGAAGGTGGCCATCTGGGACTTTCCGAAGAGGGGGGAGTCGGGGTGGGCCCAGAGCCAATAGTAGTAATCGAGATCATGTGAGACGGCGTGGGCCCCTTGGCGGTAGGTTTTTCGGACGATTTGCTCGAGCTCGTGGAAGAGTTTCCCTCCGCTGAGTTTCTGGTCGCCGATGTGGGCTTCACGGAAGGTGCCGTCTTCATTCGTAGGCATGCAGGCGTGGAAGATGAGGGCCTCATCTCGCTTTAGGGACATGCCGCCTTGGCGGACTACAAAGAGCATGTGCTCCCAGAGGCGGTCACTGGAGATGAAGGATTGGCGGAGGCGGGTGAGGCAGGTTTTTTCCTCCTCAGTGAGAGCGTAAGGATCGGCGGGGTCGATGGTGGGGAAGTGGGTGTCCTTGAGCGGGTGGACTTTGCCATCGAGCGTGATGGTGCCTTTATCGTAGTCGATGCGGTGGAGGAGGCGGCGGTCGCCCATCTCCCATTCGGGGTGCCGCTCGATGATGGGGGAGACGAGCTTGAACTCGAGGATGGCGATGGCCTTGTGCATCTTGGCGATGAGGTTTTCATCGGCGAAGTCGGTCTCGCGTTTGGGGTAGAAGCAGGGGGCGGGGTCGTCGGAGTAGATTGTTTTGGCGAGGTGCGCGAGGGGGGAGAGGAGGATGCCGTATCCTTCTTCGAGCTGCCACAGGCGGAGGTAGCGCAGCGAGATGCGCAGGACGGTGGCGATGAGGACCTCGGAGCCGAGGGTGGCGCCCATCCAGGTGATGTCGTGGTTGCCCCAAGTGAAGCTGACCTTTGGTTGGTTTCTGAGATACTGGATGACGCGGTCACCGCGCTCGCCTCGGTCGAAGAGGTCACCCGCTACGACGACTTCTGAGACGACGAGGTTCCGGACGAGGCGGGAGGCCTCATGCAGGGCGGTGATGTCTTGATCGTAGTCGGTGAGGGCCTCGACCATGGAGTCGACATAGGCGGGGTCGCGGTCGAAGGAGACTTCATCGAGGAGGGCGACGTAGAGAGTTTTGAAGTCCTCCTTCATGAGGCGCAGGACCTCGTCTTTCGCGATGGATGAGGCGAGGGCGCGGACGAGGCGGAATTGGAAACGGAGGAGTTTTTTGGTTTTGCGGAGGCGCCATTCGGAGTCTTGGAGCTCGGCGTGGTAGCGGCGGAGTTTCTCGACCGGGTAGTAGAGAAAGGCGAGGAAGGTGTGTTTTTCTTCCTGGGTCAGTTCGTCGCCGATGACTTCATCGACGAGGTTGCTGATACCTCCAGAGGCGTTGTTGACGACGTGGCGGAGCTTGCGGTCATCTCCGTGGATATCGGAGATGATGTGGATGCGGCGCTTTGGAAGGGTGAGCTTTGCCTGGAGGAGGGCAATCTCCGACATGACCGCAGAGGCGGTGGGGAATTGTCGGGCGAGAAGGCTGAGGGTGGGGCTGCAGGACTCGGTCATCAGAAGGGAGTTAATGAAGAAATGGACAAATGAACGAGTGCAGAATGAACAATTGGGCGTGGTTGAGGGGGGGAGATGTATGGAGGGGGAGGGTCCGCCGATTAAGATGATTTTCGCCGATTGGTTGAGGGGCTTTGGT
>JALZWJ010000132.1 GCA_023300065.1 Akkermansiaceae bacterium | reverse complement strand
GCATGGCCGGCACCACCGCTGATCAAGTCCAGCGTGGTCACTACTTCGCGATTGTCGATGAGGTCGACTCCATCTTGATCGATGAAGCCCGCACCCCGCTCATCATTTCCGGACCTGCCGTGGTCTCGAACACCGAAGAATATAAGCGCTACCGCGTCGTCATCGAGGACCTCGTCAAAAAGCAGAACCACCTCTGCAACGACCTCGCTGCCGAAGCTAAGAAGGCGATCGACGAAGGTGACGAAGACGTCGCAGGCAAGGCCCTTTTCAAAATCAAACTCGGCCAGCCGCGTAACCGCCAATTCATGCGCTTCATGGAGGATCCTGACACTCGCCGCCTCATTGAAAAAACCGAACTTTCCTTCTACCAAGACACTCAGAAAAAGGAACTCTACGCTCTTAAAGAAGAGCTCTACTTCACGATTGATGAGAAAGGCCACGACGCCGACCTCATGGAAAAAGGCCGCGAGCACCTCTCACCCGAGCAACCAGAAGCATTCGTAATTCCCGACCTCGCCGAGGCATTCGCCAATGTAGATGCGAGCGACGACCTCAGCGATGACGACCGCCTCGCTGCCAAAGAAGAGATCCAAAGCCAGATGGATTCTCAAGGCACCCGCGTTCACGCCATCTCGCAACTTCTTAAAGCTTACTGCCTCTACGAGAAAGATAATGAATACGTCGTCAAAGACGGCAAGGTCATCATCGTTGATGAAAACACCGGCCGTGAAATGGCAGGCCGACGTTGGTCAGATGGCCTTCACCAAGCGGTGGAAGCGAAAGAGAACGTCGAAGTGGAGCGCGAGACTCAGACCTACGCCACCATCACGATTCAGAACTACTTCCGCCTTTACGAAAAACTCGGCGGCATGACCGGGACTGCGGAAACTGAAGCTGCAGAATTCCACGACATCTACGACCTCGATGTCCTCCCCATCCCCACGCACCGCCCGAACGTGCGGAAGGATGCGAACGACCAAGTCTTCAAGACCCGCCGCGAGAAGTTCAACGCCGTAGTCAACAAGATCCAAGAGTGCCACGATAAGGGCCAGCCTATCCTCGTCGGCACCGCATCTGTGGAAGCGTCCGAGACTCTCGGCCGCATGCTCCAACGCGCGAAGATCGAGCACTCAGTTCTCAACGCTAAGTATCACCTCCAGGAGGCTGAGATCGTGAAAGCGGCCGGCCAACTCGGAGCCGTCACCGTCGCCACCAACATGGCGGGACGTGGAACCGACATTAAGCTCGGCGAGAAAGTGGCCGACGCTGGTGGCCTCTACGTCATCGGCACCGAGCGCCACCAATCACGTCGAATTGACCGCCAGCTACGCGGCCGTTGTTCACGTCAGGGTGATCCCGGCGCATCCCAATTCTTCATCTCATTTGAGGATGACTTGATGCGGAACTTCGCCGCTGCTGACCGCATGACAAACATGATGGAACGCTTTGGCATGGAAGACGGTGAAGCACTGGAACACAAGTGGCTCAACCGCTCGGTCGAAACCGCCCAGAAGCGCGTCGAGCAGATGTATTACCGCCGCCGTAAGTATGTCCTCGACTTCGATGATGTCATGAACCGCCAGCGTGAGGTCGTTTACGGCTACCGGAATCAGGTCCTGAGTTCAGAGGATCCTCGCGACCTCATCATGGAGCTTCTTGACCGCACCGTGCCCGCCCAAGTCACTCACTACATGGAAGAGCGCGATGATGGCCAGCCCGACTTCGTAGAACTGCTCAACTGGGTCAACAAGACCTTCCCGCTTCAACTCGACCTTGCCGAAGCAAAGTTCGAAACTCGCGACGTTGACGGCAACTCCAAGTTCCTCATGGAGCGCATCCACGCTGCTTACCAACGGAAAGTAGATGCGGAAGATCCTGAGCACCTTGACTCATTAGAGCGCCACATCGTGCTGAATGCGATCGACCAAAAATGGCAGGAACACCTCTACGCGATGGACTCCCTCCGCGAGGGCGTGCAACTCCGTGCACAGGGTCAGAAAGACCCACTCGTAGAATACAAGATGGAAGCCTACAAGCTCTTCACCGCGCTCATGGACACCATCGATGATGGCTCGGTTCACAACCTCTTCCGCTTCACCACCGTGCAGCCGATGGAATCCGTCCTCGCAGACGCTCCTCAACAAACCTCCGGTGGCGGAGAAGAGGCCATGAACTCTAACAACATGGCCGTCTCAGGTTCCTCCAGCGTCGTTCCCAGCCAAGCCGCTGGTGGCGCTGACGAAAGCGGCCTAAAACTTAATCTCCCGAAACGTCGCCCCATCGCCAAGGTAGGACGCAATGAGCCTTGCAGCTGTGGTTCGGGTAAGAAGTTTAAGTCCTGCTGCGGTCGCGCCTCAGAGTAAAAACGTTCAACCTCTCCCAAAGCGCTCCCGCAGAAATGCCGGAGCGCTTTTTTTTGCGGAGCGCTTGCGGAGCTTGGACTTTAGTCCGAGTGCCCTTAACCTCCGCCCCCCAACCTCCGCGCTCGGACTAAAGTTCAAGCTCCGCAAAGCCTCCGTAATTTCCAGTTGCCTCTTTTACGGTTCGCGTCAAGTTCCCACCCGATGAGCAGCCAAAAACAACTCGCCCTAGAATCCGCACGCGTCCTGCGTGAGGCCGGCCATGTTGTTTACTTTACGGGAGGAGCAGTGCGGGACCAACTTCTCGGCAAGGAGCCAAAGGACTACGATTTGGCCACCTCAGCCCACCCGGAAGAAGTGCAGGCTCTTTTTAAAAGATCCGATGCCGTAGGAGAACACTTTGGCGTCATCATCGTGAAGGGCCATAAGGAGATGATCGAGGTCGCGACCTTCCGCACCGATGGCTCCTATAAAGATGGCCGCCGGCCGGAATCGGTAGAATTTTCTTCTCCCGAGGAAGATGCCCAGCGCCGTGACTTCACGATCAACGGACTTTTCCAAGATCCCCTTACTGGAGAGATCATCGACCACGTCGATGGGCGGGCTGATCTAGATCACAAGATCCTCCGCGCAATTGGTGATCCTAAAAAACGCTTTGAAGAGGACTCTCTCCGCCTTCTCCGCGCCATCCGTTTCGCGGTTGTCACCGGCTTCGAGATCGAGCCCATTACTTGGTCTGCGATTCAGGAATGCTCTCCCCTTCTCGCTCAGATTTCGCCCGAGCGGATCCGTGATGAGTTTTCAAAAATCATGGTCGCAGATGAGCGGGCTCGTGGACTGGACCTTCTCGTGGACTCTGGCTTGATGAAAGAATTCCTCCCTGAGGCCCTCATCCTCCAAGGTTGTGAACAGCCTCCCCAGTGGCACCCTGAGGGAGACGTTTACGTGCACACCCGCATCGCACTTTCTCTGCTCAATTCCCCCACTCTCAACCTCGCCCTCGCAGTTCTCCTGCACGATATCGGGAAGCCTGCAACCCAGACTTGGGATCAAGTCGCGGAGCGCTTCCGCTTTAATGGCCACGACCGCGTCGGCGCAAAGATGGCCGAGAACATCCTGCGCCGCATGCGCTACCCGAATCAAACGATCGAAGAAGTCAGTTTCATGGTCTCCCGCCACATGAAGTTCATGCACGTGAAGGACATGAGAACCGCAAAGCTGAAACGCTTCATGGCTGCCGAGAGCTTTGAGATGGAGACGGAACTCCACCGCGTGGACTGTGATAGCAGTAATGGATTTCGCGATAACTACGACTTCCTTCGCGCTAAAAAAGAGGAATTCGCCAGCGAACCTCTCATCCCGCAGCCCCTCCTAACGGGGCATGACCTCATCAACGATTTCCAAGTCCCCCACGGTCCAGGAATCGGTGAAATCCTCCGCGCGGTTCAAACTGAGCAACTTGAAGGCCGACTTTCTGACAAGAACGCCGCCTACCACTTCGTAAAAGAAACACTTTTAAAATGAGCACTATTCCCACCGAACACGACGACCCAATTAACGCCCAAATCCTGAGTGTCTCAGAGGACCTCGTCTCTGGCTTTCAGAAAGATCCCTTCGCCGTGATTGCGAAAGAATCAGGCGTTGAACTCGAGGTCGTGTTGGAGCGTATCCGCGCGATGTTAGAAGCCGGCGTGATCCGCCGAGTCCGCCAAACCATGCTTGCCACGAAGCTGGCCCACGGTGCGCTGGTCGCCTGGAAGGTTCCTGAAGAAAAGCTGAACGATGCCTTTGACTTCATGGCGAAGAAGGACCCCTTTTCTGGACACGTCGTGATCCGCTCGACCGATGGAAAAATCTCGGGCTCCGGCTACCGCCTCTGGACCACATTAAAAGTCCCTCAAGGAGAGTCGCTCGAAGAGCACGGGAATGTCCTCAAGCGCATCGTGGGTGCCGAGGAATTCATCCTCATGCCCGCGAA
>JALZWJ010000131.1 GCA_023300065.1 Akkermansiaceae bacterium | reverse complement strand
AAGCCGGTGCCGAAGGCGAGGGCGATGACCCAGGCGGTGATGACGAGGGCGCCGAAGAATGCCTCGGAATTGGTCGATTGTGAGAAGACCCAGAGGACGGGGGTGAAGCCGAGGAGGAGGGCCGCGATGAGGGCGAGGCTGGCGGCGAGGCCTTGGATAATTTCTCTGATCTGGAGGGCGGTGCCAGTGAGAGCGGTGAAAATGTAGAGGCTAGGGAGGCAGATAAGGGCGGCGAAGGAGATGCCGAGGACGCTTTTCAAAGGAGCGGCCCAGAGCTGGTGGCCAAAGGAGAAGCTGCCAAGGGTGACTCCGAAGATGAGGAACCCGACGAGGGTGAGGCCTAGGAATTTGAGGGTGAAGTAGCCTTGGTGGTCGTCGTTATGAATCGTCTGGATGACGGAGCGGGGGTGTTTTAGGAGGCCCTCAAAGAGGGTGCCGAAGGTGGCATCTGGGGCGAGGGGATCGATCTTCTCAACCTCCGGAAGGGATGGGGGTGGAGAGGATGGTGACGGGGGATAAGTTGTGTTTATTTCGTTCATGGTTGTTTTGTAGGTTGGGTTTTGAGGTGGTTTGAGAAGCGTTTGATGACGGGGAGATGGAGGGCGGCAATGCCGAGGATGATGACGGCGAGAAGCGCGGGGCCATTGTTGCCGCTGATCTGTTGGAGGGAGTTCCAGACCGTTTCATAGAAGGTCCCAGAGAAGGGATGCGGGCGGAAGAGGGCGACCTCGATGGTGGGGGTACCAAAGAAGGGGCGCATGATCCAAGAGAGCTGAGCCCCGACGAAGGCATTCCCCGCGAGCCAAGCCACGAGGGTGGCGGCGGCGGTGCGGGCGTCTGGGGTGACGGCGAGGAGGAGCCGGGCGAGGTGGAGGTTGGCAATGATTCCGGCGACTGCGATGAGGAAGGTGTGGGCCACGAGGAAGTTGGAGTGGGCCATCGCAGCTCCCTCAGAGCCGGGTGGTGGGGCATTAAAAGCCATGAAGAAGGTGACGGGGGCGAGGGAGCCTAAGACCATGGCGGCGATCGAAAAGCTGACAAGCTGGGCGACCATGGATTGGCGGAAGCCGAGGCCACTGCCGAGGAGGAGGCCGAGCATGCCATTTAGAAATCCATTACATGCGAGAGTGAGAAAGATGAGGGCGGGCATCTTGACCGCGACGTAGGCCCCCATGAGTGGGGCGCGCCAAAGGCCAAGGGTGAGGCCGTAGCTGCCGAAGCCGATGATGATGGTGAGGACGCAAAGTCGGAGTTTCTTCGTACTGGGATCGATGATCCATTCACGGAGATCTGCGGGGGTGCCGCGGAGGAGTTTAGAGAGTTCCCGTATCATTAGAAACGGGTGCTGAGGGGGGAGAGCGGGAGGGCGGGGTAGTCGGCATCAATCAAGATGGGTCGATGGCGGTCAGGGCTGGTCTTTAGGGCCTGATCGGGGTGGGGGTCACGGCATGCGGTGAGCATGAGTAGGGAGTAAATCCATGGGGTGGCCTTCATCATGCCCAGAGCGTGCCGAGGCTCTGTGAAGTGGTGATGAGGCGAGTGTGAAGATTTGGAGAAATTGGGGCCTTTGGCCTTTGGTTATTGGTTATTGGTTATTGGTTATTGGTTATTGGTTATTGGTTATTGGTTATTGGTTATTGGTTATTGGTTGTTGGTTGTTGGTTGTTGGTTGTGGTGTTTGAAACCCGAGCCGAGGCTCGGGCCTATATGCCGACGCACCTTCGGAGCTGGAGACTCGGGTTACTGACTACTGACTTGTTGTTGGTGACTGGGGGTCTTTTGGCCAAAGGCCTTTTTTATATCAGCCCAGCCCAGCGGGCTGGGTTTCGGGGGTGGCGGGAGGGTTCGCTGAAGGCGAACTTTATAAGCGTGGCTTATGAGCTTGTCCTTCAGACAAGGTTGATTGAGGTGGCTGGGACATGGGGCGTTGCCCGTATGCTGGTATGAGGGAGGCCGTTGGCCAAGGTGGATGGTGGGGAAGGTTGGGGGGCTTGGTTGGGGGGCTTGGTTGGGGGCGGGGAGGACACTTTCCAAAGTGTCCTTCCTGGGGGGAGATAAAAACCCCACACTGCCGGGGCGGTGTGGGGTTTTGGAAATTCAAAAAGTGGAGAGAGGGCTAGGCAGCCTTCTTGTCTTCCATTTTCTCTTTAGCGGTGAAGCCTTTTGCTTCGAGCGCTTTGATAAGGTCAGCGACCTTAACGGATGAATCTGCGGTGACGGTAGCATCGGCATTGACGCCGGTGATTGTTCCGACAGTTGCTTTTGAGACACCTTTAACTTTTGAAAGTGCAGCCTGCACTTTTTTTGAGCATCCAGCTGCTCATTTAAGGCCTGACACATCAAGTGTGACGGTTTTTTCATCGGCAGCGACAACTTCAGCAGTCTGTGCAAGGCCAGCAGCTACGGGAGCGGCGATGGCACCAGCAGAGAGAACTGCGAAGGCAGCAATCATAGTGATTTTGGTTTTCATTATTTCGTTCGTTTTAGGTGATGGGATAATTTCCATCATCTATGGGGTAATTAACGCATGGGGTGGCCGGTTTTGCCTAATTATTATTTATTCCCCAGGATTAGCTGTTTTTTCTGAGGGGGACGGTTCGGTGGCTTTTAGTTGTGGCTCTGGCTCTGGGTTGGAGCGGAAGGTGGTCATGATGGGGCGGTGGTCGGAGGCCTCATTCCAGTTTTCGGGGTCGCTGATGTAGGAGTTTTCCATGTCGATCTCGGGGTGGACGGAGCGGGAGGCGAGGACGTAGTCGAGCCGTGAGTAGAGTTGCTGGTAGGACCAGAAGTGGGTCCAGATTTGGTCGCGGGAGTCTTTGACGAAGACGTCGGCGAGGTGTTTTTTTGAGTTGCTCCGGCCTAGGAGCGCGGAGATGGCTGGGGTTTTGCGGGTGTCATTCATGTCGCCGTAGAGGACGACGCGGGCGTCTGGGTCTGCGGTGAGGATGGCGTCGCAATGGGTCTTGGCGAGGCGGGCTTCGCAGAGGCGGATCTCGGCTTGGTCAAAGTCGGAGAGGGGGCGCTTTGATTTTAGGTGGAGGCCGACGAAGTGGGTGGGTCCATTTGGGAGGTCAATGACGACGCTGAGGATGCCGCGGCCCATGAGGC
>JALZWJ010000130.1 GCA_023300065.1 Akkermansiaceae bacterium | reverse complement strand
ATCTACAAATACAGAAGAGTCTAAAGCAAATAGCTCCCCACTTTTATCTCTGTCGTATAATTCCATCATGTAATCATAATGGCTTTTGTTTTCATAAGATTTTTAAGTTTGGTTTCTGTGATATGAGAGGGGAAAAACCCACATACGGACAATATAACCCATGAAATCGCGGCGCGTCGCAAATTATTTTTATGAATTGTCATTGCCCGTGGCGGGTGCTGTCTGAAAGATCGGCGGCATGGCAACTGAGGTGAAAAAACAGACAAAAGCAGAGGTCTTTCGGGCACGATTGACGAGCACGCTCATTTTATGGGCGATCGTGACCTCGGTCTTTGTGTCTCAGAATGCTTGGGCCTTCTTTGGGTTGATCGGTTTCCTGACTGTTGCAGGGGCGCTTGAGTTCCGAGGTCTTTTCTCGAAGTTCCCGGGCGGCGAATGTCGGATGACGGGATTGATTGTGGGTCTCTTTGTGGCGTTGGCGACTGGGGTGCTTCTGATTCAAGGGGCGGTCGGGACGCATGATTTCCGGGCTGAGATTATCGGCTTAGTGGTGGTGGTTCTCTTCGGGTTCTACCAGCGCTTCATGTTCAACATCAAGGGGCGTGAGAGTGTCGATGCGATCGGAGACGCGCTGTTGGCTTACGTTTATGTTCCTGTCCTTTTTGGGTCGTTTGTCTTCCGCTTGATGTTCCTCCCTGAGACGGGGGGGCAGGTCCCGGGGGCATGGCTCATTCTCCTGATGATCGCGTCTGCGAAGTTCACCGATATGGGAGCTTACATCACCGGCTCCCTGATCGGTAAGAACAAGATGGCCCCGCATTTGAGCCCGGCAAAAACTTGGGAGGGGTTCTTCGGCGCGCTCGGGTTTGCTCAGCTCGCGGCTTGGGGTGTGTGGGCCCTTTCTGGGGAAACTCTCGCTTGGATCTCGCCGATGCATGTCACGATTTTGGCATTGCTGATTGGTTTAGTCGCAGTGGCGGGAGATTTGGCTGAGTCGGTCCTGAAGCGCAGTCTGGAGGTGAAGGATTCCGGAAAGCTGATGCCGGGAATCGGCGGAGTGTTGGACCTGATCGATAGCCTCTGCTTTGCGGCTCCAGTGACCTACTTTTACCTTGTCGGAACCGGTTTAATCTCATGAGGAAGCGCGTTTTAATCCTCGGGTCGACTGGGTCGATCGGGACAAGTGCGCTGATTGTCGCTCGTCAGATTCCTGATCGGATGGAGATCGTAGGATTGGCGGCTGGGACGCGGGTGGAAGAGTTAGAGGTGCAGGCCGGGGAGTTTGGTGTGAATCATTTATGTCTCGCTGATGAATCGCGGTGTGCCGAATTAAAGGGGAGTGGGCGTGTGGTTTTTGGCGGGGCAGACGGGTTGGTCGAGATTGTGGAGGCGACAAAGCCGGACCTCGTTCTCGTGGCAATTGTGGGCGTGGAGGGACTGCGCCCGACCTTGAAAGCGATCGAACTGGGTTGTGATGTGGCGGTGGCAAGTAAAGAGATTTTGGTGATGGCTGGGGAAGTGGTCATGAAGGCTGCGCGCGAGAAAGGAGTCAATATTCTCCCGGTCGATAGTGAGCATAATGCCATCTTTCAGTGTCTTGAAGGGCATCGTGGTGGACCGGAAGAGGTGCGGCGCCTCATCGTGACAGCCTCCGGAGGCCCCTTCCGCACTTGGCCGGTTGAGCGACTTTCGGAGGTGACCTTGGAAGATGCGCTGAAGCATCCGACATGGGCGATGGGGCAAAAAATTACGATCGATTCGGCGAGCCTTTTTAACAAAGGCTTGGAGATGATCGAGGCGCGTTGGCTCTTCGATCTTCCTATGTCGAAGATTGAGGTGGTGGTTCATCCACAGAGTATTGTGCACTCGATGGTTGAGTTTGTGGATGGAAGTGTGCTGGCTCAGCTCAGCACCACGGATATGTGTTTTCCCATCCAATACGCGGTGGTGTGGCCGGACCGGTTACGCAATAAATTAAAGCCCTTGGATTTTCCCGCTTTGGCGAAGTTAGAATTTGAAGCACCGCGGGAGGCTGATTTCCCAGCGCTCGGGTTGGCCCGTGAGGCGGGCGAGAGGGGGGGCACTTTACCGGCTGTTTTGAATGCTGCGAACGAGATCGCGAACGAGGGTTTCCGAAAGCGGGCGCTCAGCTTTCCTGGGATTTGGGAAGTGGTTGAGAAGACGATGAACTCGGTGGAGCATATCGATTCGCAGGAATTGGATGTTGTGGTGAATGCCGATTTAGAAGCGCGTCGTGTGGCGCGTGAATTTGCTCGGTTTTAAAATCGGCTCAGACGTAAGCGGATGGGACCTTTGGCGGTGGAAGGATCGACGATGTGACCTTTCTGGGTGATTTTTATTTTCCGTTGGTCGACCAATCGTCGTGCCGCTCGGCGAGTTTTTTCCATATGATCGCGCCATTGATCTTCTGGGAAATGCGCGCGGGCAGCTTCGCTAGGGCAGATGGTGGCTCCGTTTGGGCGTTGGTGGAGGAGCTTTAGGATGATCTCTTCTAGTGCCTTGTCGTCGAGGTTTGGTTTGGAACTGCGGCATTGGGATGAGCAATATTTGACATCGTCCCAGCAAGTCTCCCACTTTTTACGCCACTGAATGGTGCGCCCGCAAGTTTGACAGGTTTTGTCAGGTTTCATTTTGGCTCGAATGAGGTCAGATCGATTTGGCCGGTGCTGCGGTAAACCTCTGCTGCGACGAGTGAGC
>JALZWJ010000129.1 GCA_023300065.1 Akkermansiaceae bacterium | reverse complement strand
CTAGAGTCCTTCCCAGCCACTTGAAGGCGGAGATCAGCAAACGCCGATCCGATCATGAGGAGAAGCCCAAAAATCAATTTCACATAGGACAGACCCATGAAATTGAAATATGTTCAAAAATGACTCATAATCATTTCACCTTCAAGAACCCCATCTCCCCCATCCAGGCTCCCGCTTGGGTGGTCCACTCGCCGACGCGGCGTGGGGTTTTCTTCATCCCGAAGCCGTGGCCTCCTTTGCCGTAGATGTGGAGCTCGCACTCGCGGCCAGCGCGTTGCATGGCGAGGTAGTAGAGGGCGGAGCCTTCCACGTATTTTTTATCGCCGTTCGCCACGACCACAAATGAGGGCGGTGTTTTGGCATCGATAGAAACTTCCGCGACGAGCTGGTTCGGATCAGTCTCGCTTTTGAGGTAGGCGGGATAGACGAGGACGCCGAAGTTTGGGATGGGGGAATGTTGATCCACCTCTTCTTTCGGGAACGAGACGCTTCCATCGGAGGTCAGGACGGTCGCGGCGAGGTGCCCGCCGGCCGAGAAGCCGAGAATGCCGAGTCGATCCGGATCAATCTGCCACTCAGCGGCGCGCGACCGGACGAGGCTGACGGCCCGCTGTGCGTCCTGCATCGGGGCGTGATGTTTCCCGAGGTCTTTGCGCCGTGGGACGCGGTATTTTAGCAAAACCGCTGTGACACCGATTTCATTTAACCACTCGCAGACATCTGTCCCCTCGTGCTTTGAAGCGAGGATATTGTAACCCCCACCGGGAGCGACGATGACGGCGGCGCCATTCCCCCTCCCTGCCGGAGCGGGATAAATGGTGAGGGTGGGCTTACTGACATTCGAAGTACGAAGGATCCCGTTATGATCTCGATCTTTCACTTTCTCTTCACCGATAATTTGGCCTTTTTCTCCTGGGACCTCCCCGCTCCAGAGTGGGATCTCAGGGAGTGGCTTGGCGAGAAGTGGGGCTCCGATTAGCAGGGTGAGGAAGGAGATAAATTTCATGTGACAAGGATCACTTTGTGGAGAAGCGATGAATCGTTTTGTGCGCGTATTTTTCACCCGGCTTTAAAATCGCATCAGGGAAGCCGGGCTGGTTTGGAGCATCCGGGAACCCCTGTGTTTCAAGACAGAGGCCCGTGCGCTTTGGGAGGAAGTTGCCCGCATAGAATTGCACGGAAGGGTGATCGGTAAAGACCTCCATCACGCGACCACTTTTAGGATCGTAGAGGGTGGCGGCTTGGAGGAGGCCACATTGATCACGCTCTTCCTCATCATTAAGTTGATCGATGATCCAGCAGTGGTCATAGCCATTGGCCAGTTTCAGGGCTTGGAAGTCATCGTTCATGCGCGCACCTACTACGGCAGCCTGACGGAAATCCATTGGCGTGCCTTCCACCGGCGCTTTCTCACCCGTTGGGATCAAGCCGCGATTGGTAGGCAGATAAGTGGAGGCATTGAGAGACAGCTCATGGGTCAGGATTTCTTCCTCATGATTTCCAGAAAGGTTCCAGTAGGCGTGATTGATCAGATTCACCGGACAAGCCGCATCTGTGGTGGCGAAGACCTCGTAGACAAGTTCATTGGCCTCATTCAACCAGTATGTGACCTTTGCGGTAAGGTTCCCAGGGTAGCCCTCTTCCCCCGCATCGGAGTAGTAGGTGAAGCAGATCCCCACCGCGCCGGGGCGCTGGACCGGTTGACCTGACCACATCACTCGGTTGAAGCCCTTTACCCCGCCATGGAGGTGGCAGGGAAGATCGCCGGGTTCGTTGTTCGTTTCGAGTTGGTAGTCCTCGCCATCGAGCGAGAACTTCCCGCCCGCGATACGATTTCCAAAACGGCCGACCGTGGAGCCAAAGTAATTTGAATTTTCGAGCCATTCCGCAAAGTCGGAACAAGCCAGGCTGACATTCTCGACCCGGCCATCGCGGTCCGGAACTTTCATGGAGGTTAAAGTCGCCCCATATTCTGAGAGCGAGACCTCCAATCCATGAGAGTTACGAATCGTGAAGAGCCGAACGGTTCTTCCATCAGGAGTGGTGCCAAAGGGGATCGTTTCCAATGGGAATCTTAGTCTAGGATTTCAACCACCACGCGGCGGTTTTGACGGCGATTCGCTTCGCTCGTATTCGGGAGCATGGGCTCGGCTTGGCCAACCCCACGGGACTTCAGCCGTTCTGCTTTCACGCCTTTTTCAAGGAGGAAGTCTTGCAGAGACTGAGCACGTTGCTGGCTGAGGCGGAGATTCCCCCCCTCACTGCCAAGGTCGCAGGTGTGGCCTACGATCTCAAAGCGAGCTTCCGGGAAGAGCGTGAGGACCTGCTGAACCTGGGTGAGGACGCGGGCCTGCTGAGCGGAGACATCTGCGGCGCCCTTGGCGTAGCGGACTGGATCGATCTTAGCGCTTGCTCGCTTCATATTAGAGAGCTGCTTCTTGGTCACTGAGGCGCTGAGCTGGAGTCGGCCAAGGTCGCCGCGCGTCTTTTTCAGATCATCTTCGCGCTTCGCAAGAGCGGTGGTGAGTTCTGCCTTCTCCTTTTGGAGCTTAGCCATTTCTTTGGACATATCAGGCTTCTTGGCCATTTCAGCCATTTTGGCACGGAGCTTTTTCAAGTCCGCGTCACGCTTGATCATTTCATCACTCAGAGCTGTCTTCTGTTTTTCAAGCTCCGCCGCAGAAGCCGTGAGGGCATCATAATCTTTTTGGAGGTGGGCTGCTCGCGCGCTTTTCTTTTCGGCATTTTTTAAGGCCGCCTTGGAGGTAGCGAGGGAGTCACGCAGCTTTTGGGTCTCTGCGATGGCTTTTTTATTAGCTTCAGACATTTCACCCGTTTTCATGAGCTTGGTCTGAGCGATCTTTAACTTTCCCTCGGCATCCAGATGGGCCGTCTTTGCCTCCTCTAGCTTCGTGTTTAGCAGCTTCCGCTCAGCGGTCAGGACCTCAACCTTCTGATCTAGATTCACCGTAGATTTCATGGCCAGGAGATTTTGTGAAATCTCCTTTTTCATAATTCCCATCTCAGCCTTGGTGGAAGCAAGCTGAGTTTTGTGCATTTCTTGCTGAGCAAGAAGTTCGGTATTTTGTTTCTTAAGCTGTTCCCCTTTTTGAGACTCCTTCACGCTCTTTGCGAGTTTTGCCTCCATGGTCTGGAGGGCACCGCGGGATTTGACCAATTCATCCTTCGCCATCGCGATGGTTTTTTCCAAATCCTTACGCTCTATGATGAGGGCTTGGTTTGTTTCACTTAATTTAGCGACGGTCACTAATGCCTCTTTGTTTTTAACAAGGTCGGCTTGCATCGCGCTAATGCTTTTCTGCACCGTTGCGATTTCTGCCTCTAGCTGAGTCTGCTTTTTGGTGAGTGTTTGATTTTTCTTCTTCAGCCCGTCGGCATTTGCAGTGCTCGCAGTGAGTTTTTTCTGCAGATCATTCCGCGTCTTGATGAGGACTGGGATATCGAGCGAACGCTTCATTTCTACCGCAAGATCCTTGCGGAGATCATCGAGCTCCTTCTCCCTTTTCGAGAGAAGGGTGGTGAGGCGGTCTTGCTCTGTTTTTAAGTCCGCCGCCGCAGCTATCGCGCTCTGGCCATGAGCTTCCTTAACCCGGAGATTACGGAGTTCGACCTCCTGCTCCTGTAACTGAAGTCGCAGCGTGTTCGTCTCTTTCTCCAGCTCGCCAATCCGTAGATTGGCCTCGCGGTGGCCTTTTTCAGCCTCCTCCACCCGAGTCATGAGGCCCTTTATCTTACCAAGGAGGGCATCACGCTCACCTCGGATCGCCTGTAGCTCACCCATCGTGGTGGCACGCTGGGTGATTTCCTTTTTTAGGGATCCCTCCAGTAATTGAGTTTTCTGATCCAGTTGTTTCACCCGTAAAAGGCGAGACTTTGCCACAAGGAGATCCTGCCGCTCCGTCTGGAGTTCCTTACGGAGGTTTATGAGATCCTGCTGAAGAAGCGCTTGTGCACGCGGATCCACCATTTTTTCTTCTTGCTCGCTGATTTTCGCAGCAGCGACCTTTAACCTCTGCTGGAGTTCCTTCACCTTTCCCGATTGGTCAGGAACAGAGGATCGCTTTAAAAGACTCGCATACTCTTTTTGAAGCTTCGTGTAGTCGCCCAGAGTTTTGCCGAAATCGGATTCCAGAGTAAGAACAAGATCGATGAGACGTTCGCGGTCCTTTTGGATTTTCGCGATCTCCTCCCCCCCCTCATGGGCCTGTAAGGGGGCGATCATAGGAAGCGCACAAGCAGCCCAGAGCGTAAAAGTTTTCTTCATCATTGGTGGAGGGAAAGCTTCCCAAAATACCTAAAATGAGACAAGAGTATTTGAGGTAGGTTCCCTGTTTACGAGGAACCGCAGCAATCAGTATATTTAACCATGATTAGACAAATTGCATTCCTTCTCTGTGTGAGTATTTCTTTCGCAACAGCCACCCAGCCCAATCTGGTCCTAATCTATGCCGATGATCTAGGCTACACCGATCTTTCCTGCCAAGGCTCCAAATATTATGAGACTCCACACATCGACAGCCTCGCCAAAGAGGGTATGACCTTTACCAACGCCTACGCTGGGGCGGCCAACTGTGCACCCTCACGCGCCTGCCTCATGACAGGCCTGTACACCCCACGCCACGGAGTTTTCACCGTGAACACTTCTGCACGAGGTAAGACACAAGACCGGAAGCTCATTCCGATCAAAAACACGAAACTGCTCGATGAAAAATTCATCACCCTCGGAGAAGCCCTTCAGGAAAAAGGCTACCGCACCTGCGTCGCAGGAAAATGGCATCTGACTAGAAACCCCACCAAAGACGGCTTCCACACAAACTTCGGCGGCACCACCTGGGGACATCCTGAATCGTATTTTTCTCCCTACAAAAACCCCTACCTCACCGATGGACCAAAAGGCGAGTATCTTACCGAACGCCTAGGCCGCGAGGTCTCCACCTGGATCACCGAAAACGCCAAGGCCCCCTTCTTCGTCTATCTCCCTTTCTACTCCGTCCACACCCCCATTCAAGCCCCTGCCGATATCACCGCGAAGTACGAAAAAAAGCCGACCCACGGCTCACACAAAAACTCTGAATACGCCGCCATGATCGAGTCCATGGACCGAGCCGTCGGCAAGATTCTCAAAACCCTCGACGACCTCGACCTCGCCAAAAACACCCTCATCGTCTTCACTTCAGACAACGGACCCCACGGAGAAGTCTCCCGCGCCGAGCCTCTCCGAGGCGTGAAGGGAATGTATTATGAAGGTGGCATTCGTGAGCCCTTCCTCGTCCGTCACCCCGGCGTCATCGAAGCAGGCTCCACCAACCACACCCCTATCAGCCAGATCGACCTCTACCCCACCTTCCTAGAGCTCGCCGGAGAGGCCGCTCCGGCACGACTCGATGGCATCAGCCTTACCTCCGCCTTCCAAAGTGAAGCCCTCCCTGAGCGCTCTCTTTTCTGGCACTTTCCGGCCTACCTTCAGCAGCGCACGCCAGACCCAGAGTCCGCTTCCCAGCTCTTCCGCACCACCCCGTGTGGCGTCATCAGAAAAGGGGATTGGAAGCTCATCCAGTACTTCGAAGACGGCACCCTCGAACTCTACAACCTGAAAAATGACCCGTCAGAAAAGACGAACCTCGTGCAAAAAAACACAAAAAAATCCACCCTCCTTCTCGCGGAATTAAAAGCGTGGCAAAAAGCAACTCACGCGCCCATTCCAACCAAGAAGAACCCAAAATATCGGGCCCAGTAGCTCACCCCCTCACCCCCTCAAGGCCACTGTTCCGACCAAGGCGGGCAGCCCTAGCAGGAGTAACAGCACCCAGCCCCAATTCCGGATCGTATCTGCTGTGACTCGGGAGCTAAAGTATTCGGACGCTCTTTCCGGGAACCAAATCATCGTCACCGGAGCTAAAAAAATCGGGACAAGCCTCGCCATTCCTAGACGCCAACCTTGAAGTAAAAGCCCAATACACAAGAGGAAGATGGCCGCCGAGAGGGCCTTCTCAATCACCCCAGTTTTCACAGAAACCTCCCTCCTCGATTCTTCCATTGAGTCATTGAAAAACGGCACCATATTACTTCCGCATCATCAACTGCCAAGCCCTCCGTTCATGAGAAAATTTCTTACCCTCGTCCTATCTACCCTCACCCTAAACCTCACGGCAAAGGAAGCTGAACAGGAAATCAAAGAAGGACATTCCCATAACGGACACGCCTTTAACGAGGGGCCCCGCCAAACCGGCCCCCTCATGAAACACATCGGGGAAGTCCACCTCCCCATCACCACCACTTGGGATCAGGGACAGGCCTATTTTGATCAAGGCCTCGGCCAGCTCCACGGCTTTTGGTATTATGAGGCAGAGCGCTCATTCCGCGCCATCCTAGCCCACGACCCAGACTGCCTCATGGCCTATTGGGGGCTCTCCCAAGCAAATTTTGAAAACCCAAAACGCGCACAAGCCTTCTTAGAGAAAGCCGCCCCCCTCATCGAAAAAAACCCACCAGAAGGACACGAAAAAGCCTACCTCGAAGCAGAGATCGCCTTCCACGATGACGAGAAACAAAAGGACCTTAAAAAACGACGTCAAAACTACCTCAAAGCCTACGAAGACATCGTCCTAGACTACCCCCATGACCTTGAGGCCAAGGCCCTCCTCGTCTGCTTCCACTGGCAATTCAGCCAAAGAGGTATGCCCATTACCACCCACCTCGGACTGGATGCCATCCTTGAAAAAATCTTTGCCGAAAAGCCAAACCACCCCGCTCATCACTACGCCATCCACCTCTGGGATTACCGGGAGCATAAACAGGCCCTAGACTCCGCCGCCCGCCTCGGCACCACCGCGCCTGCCATCGCCCACATGTGGCACATGCCCGGGCACATCTACACACAGGCCAACCGCTACCACGACGCCACATGGCACCAACAAGCCTCCGCCCGCATCGACCACGCCCACATGCAAAAGTGGTTCCTCCTCCCCGACCAAATCCACAACTACAGCCACAATAACGAATGGCTCGTCCGTAATTTTCACATCCTCGGCCAGGTCCGCGCCAGCATCGACATGGCCAAGTCCCTCCTCGCCAACCCCCGCCACCCCAAGCTCAATACCTACAAAAAAGGCTCCGTAAGATATGGACGGAAAGCCCTCTTAGACGCGCTCGAAAAATCAGAACTCTGGCAGGAGGCGCTCCACACCGCCCATTCACCCTGGCTCGAAAAACTCGACAAACCCGCTGACGACCTCTCCCGCCTGCGCCTCATCGCAGTTGCTCATTCCAACCTCGGCCAGAAAGACGAACTCAAAAAAATCATCGGAGAAATCGACTCACACCTCACCAAAGTAAAAACAGATCAAACCACCGCCGAAAAAAAAGCACGCGCCAAGGCCGTCAAAGAAAAGAAGAAAGAAAAGGAAATCAAATCCGCTGAGAAAAAGGCCTTCGCCCAACACCAGAAGACCGTCAAAAAATTCGACAACACCCTCATCGAACTCCGCGGCTACCTCCACGCCCTAAACGGCGACTTCGAAACCGCCACAAAGGCCCTCGCACAACGCCCTTCCCAATTCTCATCCATGCTCCGCCAACTCGCATACGGGAACCACGACAAAGCTGCCGAAACCGCCCGCAAACAGATCGAGAAAAAGAACAAAGAAACCGCCCCCCTCGCCACAGCCATCCACACCCTCTACCACGCTAAAAATGACGACCCCGCCTGGCAGGCAGGCTTTGCAGACCTCCGCACCTTCTCCTCCCAGATCGAGATGACCTCCCCCATCTTCGCCCGCCTCGCGCCCATCGCCGCAGAACTCGGCTACCCACAAGACTGGCGCCTCCCTCACACCCCAGCCGCCGACCTCCTCCCCCGCCCGGAGCTCGACTCCCTAGGCCCCCTCCACTGGACTCCCCCCGCCGCCCCAGACTTCACCCTCCCCGACCAAAACCAAACCCCCATCTCCCTCGCCAACTACCGCGGCCAGCCCCTCATCCTCGTCTTCTACCTCGGCGCCGGCTGCCTCCACTGCACCGAGCAACTCACCGCCATGGCCGACCGCTACCCCGACTTTGAGAAAGCCGCCCTCCCCATCCTCGCCATCTCCACCGATGACATCGCAAACCTCAAGGACTCCCAAGACAACTACTCAAAAGGCAAAATCCCCTTCCCTATCGTCTCCGACTTCAAAAAAGAGATCTTCAAAAAATACACCGCGCACGATGACTTCGAAGACCAACCCCTCCACGGCACCTTCGTCCTAGACCCCCAAGGCCGCATCCTCTGGTCAGACATCTCCGCCGACCCCTTCATGGAAATCGACTTCCTCATCAAGGAATCAAAGCGCCTGCTCTCGATCTATCAGTAGCACTCACTTCGGCCTCGGCACATAGCGCGTCCGTGGAACGCGCTTTCCTTCACTCCTCGTAAAAGGCCCCTAAAAACGCAAGTCGACTTCCTTCTTCAACAAATCAGGACCGCCACCTTTTCCGGAGGCACTTGCGCGAACGTATTGCTCATCCACAAGGGAGCGATGGCTAGAACCGGAACTCTCAAAACCCGATGAAAAGAGAGTTCTCACAAATCCCCCGCCACAAGCCAACAACCAACCTCCTCAGAAAAACCAGCAAGGTCAGTTGACCTTCTCCCACCCACTGCTACCTCTCCCCCATGTCCAAAGTCACCATCTACCACTTCAATCATTGAGGGTCCTCTGACAATGCCTTGGCGGTCGCCAAGGAACTCGGAGTCGATCACGACGTCGTCCTCTACATCAAAACCCCGCCCGACGAAGCCACCCTCACCCACCTCGTCGACGCCCTAGAGGACCCGGTCGAGGACCTCGTCCGCAAAGACTCCAAGTTCAAGAAACTCGAACTCAACCCAGACGACTTCGTCAACAACCCAAAGGCCGTCGTCGACATCCTCGTAAAGCACAAGCAGCTCCTCCAACGCCCCATCCTCGTCAAAGGAAACAAAGCAATCATCGGCCGCCCCAAGGCCCGCATCGCCGAGTTCCTTACCTAACTCCACTCCCCTTAGGCTCACGGCACGTCATAAACGGCCGCTCCTTATAGCCTTAAAAAAAAATCGCCATCTTTCCGCAATTAAATGGAAATAAAATCCACCTC
>JALZWJ010000128.1 GCA_023300065.1 Akkermansiaceae bacterium | reverse complement strand
GTGACGCATGACACCAGCCTTTCCCGTCACGGAGACCGGATCTTCACCATCAAGGATGGCATCATCGCGAACGATGAAGTCTTAACGGCTACTCCATAAGCCCTAGAACTGAGCTGGACTCACGCCCCTCCGGGCTGATAGAACTCCTCTCGTGAAATTAGCGCTTTCTTTCCTGTCTCTCGCATTGTTTGGAGAAGTGACTCTTGCTCAGGGACATCAGAGGGAGGCGGATCCTCGCCCACCTCTGGAAGAACTTGATCTGTCCATCATTATGCATGGACTCGCGGCGCGTGATTTTAATGAACGGAAGGCCGCCACGGAGAGACTCGTAGAGGTTTCCCGCACCCGCTTTCCCCTCGTCGTTAAGGCTCTCTTCGCGCAGATCAAGAATTCAAAAGACCCGGAAGTCCGCTCACAAAGTGAGGGCGCCTTTCAGGGGCTCTTCGACTTCCATGTCCTAGGGAAGGGGGATGCCAATCTCGGCGTCCTCTGGCATTGGCACATCAACCTCGGCGACAAAGGCGAGATGCGGGCCCGCCCGATTGTCAGAGAGATCGAGGCGGACTCCATCGCCGCGAAGGCGGGGCTCAAGGAGGGCGACCTTGTCTGCTACGTGAACGGAAAAGAACTTCATCGCCAAAAAGGAGTCATCGCCCTGCGCAAGATCCTCCGGGAGGCGGATCCTGATAAAGAAATGATCCTCACCGTGCGTAACACCAAGTTTTTGCGCTCCCGCGAGACCTCAAAGCTGGGCCCGAATCGTAAAGTGACGCTAAAAGTTGGCCGTTCCGACCGCACGGTCCGCAGTGCCAAAAAGGGCGAGTTCCGTGGATGGGTGAACTCCCTGAAAGCAGAGCACGACGGAGAGTGAGTTTCTACTTCCGTGGCGGAAGGTGCCCGATTTTGATCAGGAAGTCCTCAGCCTTGCGGCGATGTTTGACTCCAGCCGGCCACTGGTCTGCCGTTAGTTTTTCGGCCTGTTCTTTGGCCTCCGGAGTCATCAGTTTAAGGGCCTTTTCCCAGGCCCACTTTTGGCTCCAGTAGTGGTTTTTATAGGTCCTAGCAGTCACCGCGCTGACATACCCTTTCGCGAGATTTTGCGGGGTCTTTTCCGCCTTAAAGAAATAATAAAGAGCTAACTCCGATGCGGCATTTCCATGGTGGTGGGAGTGCGCGATGAAATGGTTCAAAGCCCATTCTTTCTTTGCGAGCTGTGGATGGAGTTTCTGATTTGCCTTGAGGTAAACTCTCCCCAAAGCATCGTGATGGCCGCAATGGTTGGGGACCCTGCTGAGAAGTTCTCGCTCTAACAATGGAAGCTTCATTTGTTGCTCCTTTTTTCCCGCTTGGCGGGTGATTTCCCAGGCAGCCTGTTCCAATGATGCGTTGATAAAAACTCCTCTTTCATAAGCCTTAAGGGCGAGGTTCCCCGGCGTGTTTCCAGATACCCAGAGGTTTCCGCCATCCTTCGGTTTGTCGCCGTAGTAATTTAGTCGCCACAGTTCATACCACGCGTAACCATTCCCAAAGTTGGCGCTCTGCGTGTAGTATCCGATCGCCGTTTCTAGGTCCCCAGCTTGACGGTAGAATTTCGCGAGGCTGAAGAGCGTGCTTGGCTCCTGTAACTCTGCGTAAATTTTGACCTGAGCGAGACAGTCACGGAAGAGGTCCTTCTGATCCTCCCAAACCTCATGGTCGAGCATGTGCTCAAAGAGCTCCGCTGAGGCCATCGGGAAAAGCTGCTTTTCATGGAGGCGGCGGAAGATTTCCATTCCTTTTTTGATGTCCTGTTCTGGCCCTTCTCGCGTCGATTCGATCCCTAAGTTAAAAAGCGCCGCAATGCAGCCTTGCTCAGCGGACATCGCATTAAACTCCCTGACTTTCTTAAGGTCGCGTGGCTTCACCCCTTGAATTCCGTAGTGAAGGAAGGCCGTGATCTTCTGTGCCACTGGATGGTGTTTTTTAAAGGGCTCTGCAATCAGCTCGCTCGCCTTACGGGCGTTCCGGGTCGTGCCAACATTGAAGCAGTAGCAGTGAGCCAGCCCCACCAAACCATCATGATTTCCGGCCTCGGCAGATTCCGTAAAGTATTTAAAAATCAGGTCGGGTTGGAACTTCAGCCCGCCCATGCAGCGCATCGAGTGGAACGCATATTCTGCCTTCGCGGCAGCGTCTCCACCTTCCGCCTTTTTCTTAAGTGCCGGAAGGTCAGGGTTAATCTCTCCTTTCCAAGCCTGTCCGTAAAGAAAGGGGGCGCTAAAGACCAGCAGCGCGATGAAATAGAATACCTTCATGAGCGTGATTCTATCGTGACCCATCATCCACGAGAAGCATGGAGTTGGGTGTTTGGGAGGTTCCTTACTTCTCGAAGCTTCCCACTGGACAATGGCCAATTTGGAAGCTTACGTGAGGGATCATGAATGCCCAAGAAGCCTCAATCGTTCTATCACTAACCGTTTCCGATGTTGCCGCCGCGCTTGATTTTTATGCCAAGGCTTTCGGAGCAGAGGAGTTCATGCGGATGGCCATGCCCGATGGCACGGTGGTGCAAGCGGAGATGAAGATTGGGAACTCGATGTTCTACGTCTCGGTTGGCTCGGAAGATTGGCAGGCCGCTTCGCTTGAAAAAGGGGCGGTGGCACCGTGTCTCTTCATCATCACGGTGGAGGACGTTGACCCCGCCTTTGAAAAGGCCATCGCGCTTGGTGGGACTGAAATCGAAGGGCCAAAAGATCAATTTTGGGGCATGCGGACCTCGATCCTCGCTGATCCATTTGGGTATCGCTGGAATGTGCGCAAGATCACAGAGGAACTCTCGTCCGAAGAAATCATGAAGCGGGCGGCAGCCTTAATGGGCTAGGCTGTTTTCTTAAGAGGGGATTTATGGGAATAGTTTTGTCGACTCTTCCTCCTATCCTTTATGAAGTCCTCTCTGAAATCCATCCTGCTGTTCTCTCTTCTATGTTTGTCCGCCTGTCATGCGGCACCGAAGGAACCGGTGCTAAAAGAGGGGCGCGAAAGAGTCGCCCTTTGCCAATCCTGTTTCTGGACCGGGGAGTTAAGAATCGGCGCAATTGAGGGCGTGATGACGACGCAAGCTGGCTTCATTGGCGGCCGCGAAGTGACCTTGGTAAGCTATGACCCGAAGACGGTCTCTTTGGCGAAAATCTTGAAGCAAGCCAAAGCGGACGGAGTGGCCTCCGGCGTCTACCTCGATGATCCTTCTAAATTAAAGGACTCTCGCAAAATTACGGCGTATCGTCCCGCTCCGCTTCATGATCAAAAGAAGCAGATCCAAGGCACCATCTTTTCCAGGCTAGAACTCACCCCAGAGCAAGCCACCAAGGTGAATGCTTTTGCGCGTGGGAATCCGAAGAAAGCGGCAGAATACCTCACGGCTGAGCAACGCGCGAAGCTGAAGGGGTAAGAAGCAGTGAGTCTTGGACGTGTCGCTCTACCGGCCTCGGCGATACGCAATGCGGGCTTTGAGTTCTTCGAGAGAAGCTCGTGCGGTCGCTCCAGTGAAGGTGTTTTTGCAGAAACGGAAGGTGATGGCATAGACGACCTCGGCTTTTCGTCAGGAGAGGAGGTCGTGGTAGTTTCTATGCTTGGGGAGGAAGGGCGCGGGCTTCGGGTGGATGATTTTCGCTGCGGGATCAAAGGCTCGCTCATGTGAGCTGCGAGCGGGGAACCCAGAGCGGCGATTTACTCTGTTTTAAAGGGTGTGATGCGGTGGTGTTCGCGGTGGTTCTGGATGTAGGTGGTGACGGGGTCGAGTTGGGCGTCGCTGAGGGCGAAACAATCTTGCCGAGGGTGTGTTCGATTCGGTAGTCTGTAGAAATGTCGCAATCACTCGCCAAGATACTCGTTCATCTCGTTTTTAGCACGAAGGACCGGCGGCCAAGTATTTCGGAAATGGCGCAGCCGAAATTACA
Source organism: Akkermansiaceae bacterium (assembly GCA_023300065.1). Lineage (GTDB taxonomy): Bacteria > Verrucomicrobiota > Verrucomicrobiia > Verrucomicrobiales > Akkermansiaceae > SW10. The sequence goes on along the minus strand of JALZWJ010000128.1, from coordinate 473 downwards.
TGCTTATCTCGCGGGGACTTTGGATAAGATATCGTGTCCTTCGATTCAAGTGGGTGGGGTGGAGGATCATGTTCATCTTCTTTTTTCGTTGAGTCGAACGATGACCATCGCGGATGTGGTGAAGGAAATCAAAACGGGGTCGTCGAAATGGATGAAATCGGAATTCGGGGTGGGAGATTTTGCGTGGCAGGGCGGATATGGAGTTTTTTCGGTTTCGGAGTCCCAGCGCGATGATGTCGTTGGATACATCCGGAGACAAAAAGAACATCATCAGAAAATGACCTTCCAAGATGAGTTCCGGAAGTTGTGTGAGCGGAATCAGATTGAGATCGATGAACGATACGTGTGGGAATGAAGAACGCGGTGTCTTTCAGAAAAGCCGAAATAGTCTTGTGATGCTTTGAAGGTTAGAAGGTTAGAGGGTTAGAGGGTTAGAGGGTTAGAGGGTTAGAGGGTTAGAGGGTTAGAGGGTT
>JALZWJ010000127.1 GCA_023300065.1 Akkermansiaceae bacterium | reverse complement strand
GGAGAATCTTGAGGGGTGTAGGTTTACTCGTTTAGGAATGGGTTGTTTTTTGATGACCCTGGCTGTGTGGGGTTTTCTGTTTTTTGGGGTTCGGTGGTTTTTGAGGAGGTTCTTTGTGGCGGTTGCGTTGTTGTTGGATTTTCCTCGGGTTCTGCGAGTTCATCGGTTGGTTTGGTGAAGGTCATTTTCCAGTGTTCTAGGAAGAAGAGTTTTCCGGGGCTGAAGAATTCTCCTGATTCTGAACTGCCGATGATAGGGCGGAGGGTGGTGGACATTTGGAGGGTGACGAGGAGGAAGATGCCGATCCAGATGCGGAGGGGGGCGTTTTTTGTGGTGCCGGATTGGGTGAGCATTCTTAGGAGGAAGCCGGTCCCGAAGAAGAGGGCGATGAGCCAGGTGGCGAGGACGAGGAAGCCGAAGAAGCCCTCGGAAGCGGTCGATTGTGAGAAGACCCAGAGGACGGGGGTGAAGCCGAGGAGGAGGCCGGCGATGAGGGCGAGGGCCCCGGCCATGCCTTGTAAGATGTCTTTTATGCCGAGGCTTGTGCCAGTGAGGGCGGAGAAGATGTAGAGGCTGGGCAGGCAGATGAGGGTGCTGAGCGTGATGCCCATGAGGGTTTTGAGCGGGGCGGCCCAGAGCTGGTGGCCGAAGGAGAAGCTGCCGAGGGTGATGCCGAAGATGAGGAAACCGCCGAGGGTGATGAGGAGGAGCTTGCCGATGAGGGGGGCGGGTGTTTCGTTGTCCCTAATCGTGGCGATAAAGGTGGTGGGGTTTTTGAGAAGGCCCTCGAAGAGGCTGCCGAAGCTTTCGTTTTTTGGATCAGTCATGGTTCGTGGAGATTGGAGTCATTAAGGTTTCGGCTTCCCATGGGCCGGAGTTTGGGTGGAAAAGAGCGTGCCAATACCAGGCGGAGACCTCGGTCCATTGGCGATTGGTGGTGAGGCTGCGGATGCGTTCGGTGACGTGGAAGGCTTCGTGGTTCCGGGTGGCGTGGTAGGTGAGGGATTGGTGGCCCTGCTCGTTTTGGTGGAGCTGGGAGTTGCGGATCGTGAAGCCCTCGGCCTTGAGGCAGTGGTAGCTGGGATGGAGCATGCGGGAGGCCTTGGTGATGGTGCGGAGGATGAGGGTGTCTTGACCGACGCGGTAGATTTTGAGGCGGCCGGGGAAGCCTTGGGCGAAAGATTGCTCGCGGGGGCTGAGGGCGACTTGTTCAACAGGGCGTCCGTCGTACGAGGTGAGTGAGAGATCCTCGTTCTGGGGAGCGCTGGTGATGGTTCTAGCGGGGAGGAAGGTGACGAGGGAAACCCCTGCGGCGAGGGTGAGAAAGCGGCGGGTGATCGGGTTACTTTGTCGTGACTCTGGCTTGGTGCGGTGTTGGAATTTGCGGGCGAGTTTGGTGAGGATGAATCCGGCGAGGGCGAAGAAGAGGAGGCCGATGCCCTCGTGGGCGAAGCCGGGGAGTTGGATCAGGCCTGCTTCTGGAAAGAAGAGGGTGGCGGCGCGGAGGAGATTGGCGAGGAGGCAGAGGGCGAGAGCAATGAGGCTGAGGAGGATGGTGCGGCGGTAGGTGAGCTGGAAAAGGGCAGCGAGGAGCGCCGTGAGGAAGGCGGTGGCCCAGAGCATTTGCAGGCCGCTGCAGGGTGGATCGACCGAGACGATGGTGCCGTGGAGAGAGAGTTGGACGCCGAGTCGCTGGACTGGGCAGCCGAGGAGATTGATGAGGTGGTGGGCCCCTTCTGCGGTGATGAGGCGGAAGGGGTAGCCGAGGAAGAAGTCGAGCGAGGCTTGGATGGGGAGGGAGAGTAGGAGGAGGCCGAACTGCCCCGCTTGGCGATGCATTCCGGTGAGGAAGGCAATGGTGGCCAAGGCGGGGATGGTCCGGAGGAGGGGTGGGAGGAAGAAGATCCCTACGGCGTAGAGGAGCAGTGAGAGCTCGGCGAAGCGGAGGTTGGGGGATTGTCTTTTTTTGGAGGTGAGGGTGATGGATAGGATGAGGGCGAGGAGGCCGAGCGGTTCGCCGGAGCCATCGCCGAGGCGGCTTGCATACCAGTGGATGACTGGAAGGAAGGCCGTGAGGAGGAGGGCGGTGGTGAGGGCTCGGGTTTTCATCGGGCTGGGTTGAGACGTGACCGGGGCGGATCACGCCACTGGTTTACTGGCGGATGCGGAGAGTGAGGGTGAGGAGGCCGACGAGCATGAGGAGGAGGCTGGATGAGGGCTCGGGGACGGAGCCTGATGAGCCGCCTTTTGCGGATTGGCTGACTCCTTGGGGGAGGGGCTGGGCTTGGGTGATGGGGATGCTGTCTGAGTTGCTATTCCGGACCTCGGGGACGACTGCGACGAAGGAGGTGAAGGGCGTGAGGAGCTGGTGCTTGAGGCCGAGGGCGGTGACTTCTTCCTTTGCAGATTGTTGCTCGGTGAGGGAGGCGAAGTCGGCCAACTCTCGGACTTTATTTCTGGCCCAGAGGGTGGGGAGGGATGGGTTGTTTTTTGTAGGAGTGCTGGAAGATAAGGCGAAGGTTTGGGTGATTTTTTTGCCTGCTCCGGTGGTTCCGGTCATGGTGATGGATCCGGTTTCTGCGCCTTTCCATTTGCCGACGAGGGAGAGGGGCTGCCCGGCGAAGAGGTCGGGCTGGCGGGCTGGGAGGAGATCGGAGAGGGTGATGCCCTCGCTCGCTTCGATCTGGATGTTGGTGAGGACGGGGGTGGAGATGATGTTGCGGAAGCGTTGGGTCGCGGCCTTGCTCTCGCTGGAGTGAGAGACGATGAAGTGGTCCCGCCCGGTGAAGTGGCTGAGGCCCTCGATGAGATGGCGGTTGACACTGGAGCCGACTCCGAGGGGGAAGATGTTGGTGCCGGCTGCTTTGTTTTTGATGAGTTCGAAGACCTGGGCTTCGGCGCTGATGAAGCCATCGGTAATGATGACCATGGAGCGGGCGTGGTCGCGGTCGTGTGGGAGGGAGAGGGCTTGATCGAGGGCGTTGATCAAGCGGGTGCCGCCATTTCCGCGAGCGCGGTCGAGGAAGGTGAGGGCGCGTTTCAGGTTTGCGGCGGTGGCGGGGAGGGACTTGGGGGCGAGGAGTTGGTTATCGCCTGCGAAGAGGAGCATGTTGAAGCGGTCTTCCGGGCGGAGGGTCTGGGCGAGGTCGCGGAAGAGGTCCTTGGCGAGGTTGAGGGGGAAGCCGGACATAGAGCCTGAGACATCGATCACGAAGACGAAGTCACGCTCGGGGATGTCTTGTGATTTGATATTACGGGGTGGCTCAAGCTGGAGGAGGAAGGTGTTGTCGTTTTCGGATTGGTGGGTGAGGAGGCCGCTTTGGATTTGGTCGCCTGCGAGCTCGTAGCGGAGGATGAAATCGCGGTCTGGCTGGGCTGCTGGGAGTGAGAGGGTGGCGCTGGTTTTACTGGTGAAGGAGAGGGTGGCTTGGTCGTGGCTGGGGCAGTTCAGGGCCTTGATGGGGAGTGGGCTGGCGAGGGCGAGGTTGACGGAGAATTGGGCACGGGATTTCTCGCCTTGGTTGAGGAAGGGATTGGTGATTTTTTTAGTCTGTGCGGTGCCTTCTGAATAGCGGGGGCCGATTGCGGTGGGGATGACGAACTCGTAGGCGCTGGAATGTGGGACGAGGATCTCGGAATAGCGGAGAGTGAGCGTGAGTTCATCGCCCGGGAGGATTTGCGCGACCTCCATGGAGAAGAGATTGGGGCGCTGCTGGGTGAGGAGGCTGGCGGACTTCTTTTCGGCTTTCGCTTTCTCGAAGATGGCGCGGGCTTTTTCTTTCTCCTGAATCTCGGCGATGATGGTGCGCTCGCCGATCTTCATCGTCATGCCGTGGACGGCGGCTTTGGTGGAGGCTGGGAAAAGGTAGGTGGCATCGATCGCGCGGTCGCCCTCGTTCGTGTAAACTTGGGTCAGCTCGACCTGCGCGATGGGGCCGGTGATGGTGACCTCGGAGTGGGAGGACTTGAGAGGGAAGGTATCGACTTGCTGATCGCCGTGGATTTGGAAATGCGGGGATTGCTCAGAAGCCTGAGTGAAGGTGGCGAGCGCGAGGAAGAGTAGAAGTTGTTTCATCGTGCTGGGACGATGAAGAGCCTTTGTGAAGGCTTGATGAGGCGGGTGTGAAGATTTGGGGGAGGATTGGCTGGGCGTGGAGACTGGAAGTCTCCGCCACGTTAGGCGTAGATGTTCATCTTCGGGGGGCGGAGGAAGCCGATGAGGGATTGGCCGGAGGTTTTGGCGAGGCTGACGGCGAGGGAGGAGGGGGCGGAGATGCCGGCGACGAGGGGGAGGCGGGCGGCGACGGCCTTTTGCATGAGCTCGAAGGAGATGCGGCCGGAGACGAGGAGGAAGCACTCGGAGAGGTTGAGGTCTTTGATGAGGGCTTCGCCGATCACTTTGTCGAGCGCGTTGTGGCGGCCGATGTCTTCGCGGAGGACGAGGAGCTCGCCGGTGGCGGAGAAGATGCCGGATGCGTGGATGCCGCCGGTGGAGTCGAAGTTATCCTGGGCGGCGCGCATGATGGCGGGGGCGCTTTGGATGACTTCGGGGGCGAAG
>JALZWJ010000126.1 GCA_023300065.1 Akkermansiaceae bacterium | reverse complement strand
GCTCATCTGCTCGCAGAGGCTGGCCGCGACCTTTGGCTGGTTGCGGAAGTCCTTATTCGAGTTGCCGTGGGAGCAGTCGATCATGAGCTGCTCAGGCATTCCGAGCTCGATGAGCTTCGCGCTCACGGGGGCGATCTCTTCGCGAGAATAATTCGGCCCGCTCTTGCCGCCCCGGAGGATGAGGTGGCAGGCATCATTCCCCGTCGTGGTGACGATTGCGGAAACGCCCTGCTTGGTGACAGAAAGGAAGTGGTGTGGCTTGGAGGAGGCTCCGATCGCATCCAGCGCGATCTGGATCGATCCGCCCGTGCCATTTTTAAAACCAACCGGCATCGAGAGACCAGAGGTCAGCTCACGGTGCACTTGGGACTCGGTGGTGCGCGCTCCGATCGCTCCCCAAGAAATCAAGTCCGCGACAAATTGCGGTGAAATGGCATCTAGGAATTCCGTCCCCGCAGGCACGCCCATTTCGGCGAGTTCTAGGAGGAGTTCCCGTGCGCCTCGGAGGCCGCGGTTGATGTCGAAAGAATTGTCCAAGGCGGGATCGTTGATCAGACCCTTCCAGCCAACAGTGGTGCGGGGCTTTTCAAAGTAGACGCGCATGATGATGTGGAGATCATCTTGGTATTTCTCCGCTGCGACTTTCAGGAGCTTGGCATACTCGATGGCCGCCTCAGGGTCATGGATCGAGCAGGGGCCGACCACTACTAGGAGACGGTCGTCAGTTCCCTTTAAGATGGCTTCTGCACCCTGACGGGCGGATGCCACCAACTGGGCCGCTGACTCAGTCATCGGCAATTGGTAAGAGAGCACAGCCGGCGAGATGAGCGGGTCGATGCTGGCGATGCGTAAGTCGTCTGTATTGGTCGTAGCCACGGCGCAGTCTTTAAGGTTTTTCTAGGAATTCAAGAGTGGAGGTTTGTCAGAAGCGCATATTCGGGGCAGATTCCCATAAATGTCAGCGAAGCGAAGACCACAACCACCAAAAGGGCGTGACCTCACCGGAGGAATAGTGTCAGATTTGTCCTGTAATTTCATCGAGTCTACCGGGGAGAAATCCCTAGATGAGCGAATCCTAGAACTCGCTCAATCGGTCGGAGAAGTGGAGGACCACTGCCTCCTAGCCGAGATGATCTCCACGGCCGTAAGCATGGCGCGGGGGAGAGCAGAGCACGCCGACTTTAAGCTGGCGAACCGCGCTTTGAAGGAGATGAAGCACGCCAGCGAGGTCTTCCAGCCCTACCGCGAACGTCGCAAGGTTGCCCTGTTCGGTTCCGCACGCACCAAGCCGGAGGAAAAGGAATACCAGACCGCTGTAGAATTCTCCCGCCGCATGGTTGAGGTAGGCTTCATGACCATCACCGGTGCGGGCCCAGGTATTATGGCTGCGGGAAATGAAGGTGCCACCGCTGAACATAGCTTCGGTTTGGAGATCAGCCTCCCTTTTGAAGCCTCTGCCAATGAGTTCATCGCGGGGGACCCCAAGCTCATCGACTTTAACTACTTCTTCACACGCAAGCTGGCCTTTGTCAAAGAAGCTGATGCCGGCGTCGGCATGCCCGGCGGAGTCGGCACGATGGATGAGGTCTTTGAGGCCCTCACCCTCATCCAAACCGGCAAGGCGACCGTCTATCCCATCGTGTGTTTGGATGCCCCCGGCGGCACTTACTGGAAGGCGTGGGACCAATTTATGAAGGAGCACCTCTTCCGTCTCGGCCTCATCTCTGAGACCGATTTCGACCTTTATAAAGTCACCGATAATGTCGAAGAAGCGGTGGCCGAGATCACCAACTTCTACCGGAACTTCCACTCCTACCGCTACGTCGGGGATCGCCTCGTAGTCCGCCTGCAGACCGCGCTCTCCAAGGCCGCGATTCAGGAACTTAACCAGAACTTTAGCGAGATGCTGAAGTCCGGAGAGATCGAGCAAATGCCCGCGCTCGCGGAAGAGGCCAATGAGCCCGACCTCGCGGAACTCCCACGCATCGTCTTACGTCACCGTCGGCGTGACTTCGGGCTACTACGCAAGTTCATCAACACCCTCAACGAAGCTGAAGTCGAAAGCTAATGGCCGCTACTCGTGTCGATTCCCTCCTCGTCTCCCGTGGTCTCACCGATTCGCGTGAGCAGGCCAAGCGTCTCATCATGGCCGGCGAGGTCATGACAGGCACCGAGCGCATCTCTAAACCCAGCCAAAAGGTCGCGGAAGACGCCGACCTCTGGGTCAAAGAACGTCCGAAATATGTCGGCCGGGGTGGCTTTAAGATGGAAGGAGCTTTGCAGGAATTCGGGATCGATCCCACTGGCTGGATCTGCGCGGACCTCGGCGCCTCCACCGGCGGCTTCACCGATTGCCTCCTACAACATGGTGCCGTAAAGGTCCACGCTATCGATGTCGGCACGAACCAGCTCGTCTGGAAGCTCCGCAGCGATGACCGCGTGGTCTCCAAAGAACGTTTCAACGCCCGCAACCTCACCGTCGACGACATCGGGGAGAGAGTGAACCTCGCCGTGATGGACCTCTCCTTTATCTCACTCACCAAGGTCTTACCCTCCGCCTTCTCCATCCTCGAGGAAGGCGGCTCCGTGGTCTCGCTCATCAAGCCCCAGTTCGAGCTCTCCCGCGATGAAGTCGGGAAGGGGGGCATCGTCCGTGAGCCCGAGCTGCATCAAAAAGCAGTCGATAAAATACGCACCTTCATCACCGAAGAACTCGGCCGTGAATGGACCGGCCTCACCACCTCGCCCATCACCGGCACCGACGGAAATGTCGAGTTCCTAGCCTGGATGAAGTAGCCGCCGGAGGCGGAGTTTGAAGTTTCAAGGGTTCAGTTTGAAGCCCCAGAGGAGAGACACATCTCAGCTCCCTCCAACCAAGCTTAGCGCCTCCGCTCCTTAGCGGTTCATCTTCCCCGCAACCTAGCCCCCTAAAAATCCAGCTCCACTGTTACCGGACAGTGATCAGACCCTAGGACGTCATCATTAATGCGCGCCGCCGTCAGCTTCGGAGCGAGGTCGTTTGAAACGACCCAGTAATCAATCCGCCAG
>JALZWJ010000125.1 GCA_023300065.1 Akkermansiaceae bacterium | reverse complement strand
GTGGTGGTTGGAGTGGGGCTCAATATTAACGTGACGGAGTTCCCGGAAACCTTAGCTCACCCTGCGACTTCGTTAGCGTTAGAGGGGGGGGAGAGGGTCTCGCGCGAGGAGGTGTTGGTGGCGTGCTTGCAGCGATTACATCTCCGCTTAGGGCAAATTGGGGCGGGGTTTGGTGACGTTTTGGAGGCGTGGTCGACCCGCTGTGTTTTGACGGGCAATGATGTCCGGCTTGAGGTGGGAGGGGTGACCCAGACGGGCCGAGTGGCAGGGGTCTCGCCGCAGGGTGAACTTCTCTTAAGAACTCCGCTGGGGTTGGAGCGGATTTTGCAGGCGAACGAGATCCGCGTGCTTTAACTAGGCTGTAGCCCAGAGATTGTCTTTTAGGGCGCTTTGAGCGGCTTCCGCTTCCGCTAATTTTTTGCTGGGGCCGCAGCCTTGCCCGAGTTTTTTACCCTGCCATTTCACGATGCAGGTGTAGGTGCGATCGTGCGGTGGGCCGTTCTCGTTTAGGACCTCGTAGCGGGGTGCTTCTGGGGTGATTTTTTGGAGGATTTCCTGGAGTTCACCTTTGGCATTTCCTTGTGCATTGGTGGGGTCCAGCGCATCGATCTCTGCCTTTAAAAGGTGAAGGATGACGGTCGCGGAGGCTTCTAGGCCTGCGTCTAAGTAGATGGCTCCAGCGATCGATTCAAAAGCATCTGCGAGGTTCGAGTCACGCGCGCGGCCGCCACTGCTTTCTTCTCCGTTACTGAGGAAGAGGGCTTGTCCGAGCTGAATGCGGCGTGCGGCGGAGGCGAGGGCTGGCTTGGAGACCACGGAGGCGCGGAGCTTCGTCAAGAGTCCTTCTTGGAGGTGAGGAAAGCGGTAGAAAAGGTGGGTGCTGATGGTGAGTTCCAGAACGGCGTCGCCGAGATACTCGAGCCGCTGGTTATCGGGGGGCGCGGGGCGGGTTTCCGAAGAGAGGCTAGGGTGGGAGAGAGCTTCCTTGAGGAGGCTCTTATTCTTAAAGTGGTAGTTCAGCTGATCTTCGATACTCACGGGATTGGCGGGAAGGTGCGGTAGGGAAAGCGCGTGGAGAAGTCTGAAGTTGTTTTCGTTTTATTTCTTGCCCGTCATCATGGTCCAATGTCTCCCGACAGGGCCGATGCCGAGGAGGTCTGGGCCTTTCGCAAACATGATGAAGCGGTGGCCATCTGATGCAAACCAAGCATCATAGGCTGCAACGGGGGAGGTGGACCCTAAGTAGATGTTTTCTCCGGTCCAGCGATGCTTGAAGCCGGCGAGTTTAGCGCGGTCGTTGGGTGAGGTCTTGCCCTCTATGGGGGATTGGTGGGCGAAGAACCCGAGGGATGCCATGTCTCTGGAGTGTCCGACTGAGGCGTCGGAGAGTTTTTGCTCTAGCACGAGTGGGGTGAGGGCGAAGAGGGAGCGGAATTCGTTTAAGTGGTGCGCAAATGAGATCTGAGTGCCCTTGGCCCAGGCTGCGGTGTTATTTTCTTTTTTTGCGGAAGCTAGGTCAGCGATTTCCTTTTTGATGGAGGCGATGGTATCGCGGTTTTGGAGGTAGACCTCGCCTTCGTAGACGGCTTTGAGGGAGGTCTCGAAGTCGGGCTTTTTTTGGCCTTTCTCGACTTGGCCATCTCCATCGATGACGCTGATTTCATGGATGACTTCAGAGAGTGCGGTGGCGATGGTTTTGACGGATTTAGTGAGGTTTTCGGATTTGTTTTGAGCGATTTTTCGGGCCTTCTGGTTGAGCTTGATGAGGGATTCGATTTCGCCTTGGAGCATTTTTATTTCGGAGGGCTCTTTCTTGTAATCGGTCTTAATGAGGACGTAGATCCTAGCACGTTCTGTTTCTAATTCTTCGATCAGTTCCGGGAGCGCGAAGAATGGATTGGTGCGGTCGTTTTCGAGGATTGTATTCAATTTTTGGCCGTGGAGTTCGCGAGCTTGTTCGAGCGTTCTGCGGTAGATTTCACTGCCTTCATCGCCAAAGAGTTGGAAGGTGCGGTAGGCGGCTGCGCGTTTTTCGGGGTCGGCGTTGAGCATCCACTGGAGTGCCGTTTTTGCGGCGTTCGCGGGGATGGCGGGTTCTGCCTCTTGGGCTAAGAGAGAGTGTGTGGCGATTCCTAAAAGAAGGACAAGGAGGTGCTTCATGACGTAGTGAGAACGATACTAGGCAGATGTTTTTTTTCAACATCTGTGATTTTCACCGCTTGACCGGAGTGGGGATTCCTTCTTTCGTCTCCACATGCAGCGAATCCAACTGAAGTCAAAGCTTCACCGTGCCATCATTATGCAGGCTGATATCGATTATGAGGGGAGTATTGAAATCCCCTCTGATCTGATGGAGGCTGCGGGTTTCTGGGAGGGGGAGCGTGTTTTGGTGACCTCGATGACGGCGGGCGGGCGTCTAGAGACGTATGTGCAAGCGGGTGACCCTGGCACGGGGCATATCATTATGAATGGGGGCGCGGCCCACGTGATTAAGAAGGGGGAGTGTGTGACCATCATGTCCTTCGGGATCTCGGAGGAGCGGATCATCCCTCTTCGTCATGTTCTGAACACGAAGAATGAGATCATTAAGTCGATCCACTAGGTGATGAGGTGAGCTCGATCGTGGTGCGCGATTGGAGTTTGCCTTTGGAGTAGATACGGTTTGTTTCCTTGATGATTCCGATGCGGGGGGCGAACCAGTATTCGCGGAGGCTGATGACTCCCGGAGGGTTTTTTCTAATGCTCACCTTGTAAGCTTCGAAGGTGCCTGCGGGGACTTTGATCGTTTCAAAGGCAACGACTCGGGAGCCGTCTCCTATTGGAGCGTTGGGAGGCCAATGCCAGTAGGTCCCCGGAACCATGTCAATCTGGGCAATGGGGATGGGGTTTTGGGTGAGTTTTAAAGGGGTGTCGGGGCTGTGACTTCCTGCGATGTTGAGCACTCTTCCATCCCAGCCGAGGATGAAGCCTTCTTGGAATTTGCCATCGTGGTAGACGGAGTTTTGATAGTATGGTTTCCCGTCGATTATTTTTGGCCCATCGTAGATTTGTACTCGTTCGATGGTTGTTTTCATCAGATCGGGTGATTTTTGCTGACGTTGGTTGGGGTTTGCGAGGGATTCAGTAGTGGCTAGATAAGTCCATTTAGCGCCGATTTCTGGAGCGAAAAATGTGGTGTCCAAGCGTTGGGGGGCGGTGTCTCCAACGGCTTTTTCTTCCTGACAGGCTGCTATGGTGAGGGTCAATGTGATAAGCAGGAGTTTCATGATTCAAAGGGAGCTAGTAGGATTTTTTGACAGCGGTTCCTCCCGAGTGTGGGGCTTGGAGTCTGAGTGACCACCGTGTTTCGGGGAACGTCATTTTTCGGTGTTTCAGGGAGAGCCTACGCCAAAGGAAGCCGGCTAGAATGAGGAGGATGAGGGAGGCTACGCTGAGGCTGATGAGAAGGGCTTTGTGGGCTTCAGCTTCTCTGTATTTTCGTTCTCCTTCTTTACGCCAGTTTTTAATGAGATCTTGATTTGCAGTGTTTTGGGCACGTGAAGTGAAAATGAGTGAATCGGAGAGTGACCGTGCTAAGAAATCAAGGTCGGGAGGGGGACCCCAAGTCTGAACGGAAAGGT
>JALZWJ010000124.1 GCA_023300065.1 Akkermansiaceae bacterium | reverse complement strand
AATATCCGACGTAAACGTTGGACTTCGACCCTCCTGAGTGCACCAAAGAGCTAATCTCCGATTTGACATTCGTCAACATGATTCTCCCCAAGGATTCCACAGTATCATCAGATTTAGGAGACTCGCTTTCCTAGAAAAATCCGGTTCATAAGCCAGCCCGTCCCTCCGCAAAACGTAGCGGAGACCTCCGGTCTCCAAGCCAAGCCACCCCCCCTTTCAACAGGCTCCCATCAGTCGCTGCCGATCGTAATCCCCCCCAGAGTCATCCCCACCCCCACCAGCCGCTGCCGCTGCCCCGCGTTCATCACCCGCGTCTTGCGCGGATTGATCAAAAACCCCTCCTCCAGAATGATCACATTCACCAGATCACGGAACCACTCCCCGATCCATTCCCCGCTAAAGGCCAAAAATCCGCCTCCTTGACGAATCTCCCCCAAAAGATGACTATCCAGCCTCTCACCAGCGTATGAAAATGCCCATGAATTTCCGATCTCTCACCGCCGGGGCCCTCCTCGCCCTCACCTCCATCGCCTCCGCCGATGTCACCGGCTGGCTGAACTGGCGTGGCCCGAACCAAAACGGCACCTCTGACGAGACCAACCTCCCCGACACCTGGAAGATCGGCGGCGAAAACCAACTCTGGAAATACGACCTCAACGGCGCAGGCGCACCCGTCATCGCCAATGGAAAACTCTACATCTTCGGCTACGGCCAATTCGGCGATGACCCCGCCGAAGACGTCCAAGAAACCCTCCTCTGCCTCGACGCCAACTCCGGCGAAAAAATCTGGGAACAGCGCTTCCCAGACTACATCTCAGACGTCGTCTACAACCGCTACGGCGTCGGCTCCCCCGTCATCGACCCCGAGACCGGCAACGTCTACCTCCAAACCTCCAACGGCCGCTGCGTCGCCTTCACCCCCGATGGCAAACCCCTCTGGGAAATCTCCCTCATCGAAAAATTAGCCCGCCTCACCTTCCCAAACGGCCGCACCGGCTCACCCGCGGTATTCGAAAACCTCGTCATCTTCCACTGCGTCACCGCCAACTGGGGCACCACCGGCCCCGCCCGCGACCGCTTCTACGCCTTCGATAAAATCACCAGCGAACTCGTCTGGTATTCCAGCCCCGGCATCCGCCCCGTCGATAGCTCCTTCTCCATGCCCGTCTTCGCCACCCTCGGCGACCAAGCCGTCTTCTACGCTGGCACCGGCTGCGGAAACATCGTCTGCGTCAATGCCCGCACCGGCGCACCCGTCTGGCGCTTCCAACTCTCCCAAGGCGGCGTAAATTCCCAAGTCGTCCTCCACGGGAATGACAAACTCATCGCCCTCCACGGCAAAGAAAACATCGACGCCACCTCCAAGGGCCGCCTCGTCTGCCTCCAGATCCCCACCGAGTATCCCGCCACCCAAATCGTCCTAGAACCCAGCGTCGAAATCTGGCGCAACGACGACCACATCGGCTTCACCAGCTCCCCCACCCTCGTCAAGGACCGCGTCTACACCACCAACTTCACCGGCCAACTCATCTGCGTCGATGCCACAAACGGCAAAACCCTCTGGCAGGATAAGCAAGCCCCCGACCAAATCCACGCCTCCCCCACCTACGGCGACGGCAAAATCTACGCCCCATGGTTCGAGGGCACCTTCGTCATCACAAAACCCACCGACCAAAAAGCCACCATCCTCTCCCACGCCGACATCAAATCCGCCGACGGCTCCGGCGTCAAATGCCTCGCCGCCCCCACCATCTGGGCCGGCAAAGTCTACCTCTCCACCCGCGATGGCCTCTACTGCTTCGGAAACAAAGACGGCAAGTTCGTAAGTGAAAAATCGTCTTCAGCTATGGCTAAAATCATCGCATCGAACGAGGTCAGGTCCACAACTCAACTCCAAATCATCCCCGCCGAATTCGCCATCACCCCCGGCCAAAAACAAGACTTCAAAGTCTGGGGCCTCGATCAATCGGGCCGCAGGGTCGAAGTCATCACCGATCACCTCTCCTGGGAAAAATTCGTCCCACCCACTGCCCGCGTCAAAGCAGCAGTCGATGCCACCCTCGACACAAAAACCGGCACCGTCACCGCAGCCGCTGATGCCAGCATCTCCGCCGGAGCCCTCAAAGTCACCCATAATGGCATGAGCGCCACCACCCGTGGCCGCGTCCACGCCGGCCTCGGCTACGGCGAAGACTTCGAAGCCGTCGACCTCAAGATGGAATTCGCGGGCGAGAAAGTAAACTTCCCACCCCTCGCCTGGCTCGGCGCGCGTATCAAATGGCACGTCCTCGAAAAAGACGGCTCCAAGGTCATCGCCAACCGCCTCGATAACATCCTCTTCCAACGCACCATGAACTTCTTCGGCGACCCCGAACTGAAAGACTACACCCTTTCTGCCGACGTCATGACCGATGGCAACCGCCGCATCAAATCCACCGTCGGCCTCGTCAACCAACGCTACCTCATCACCCTTGTCGGTAACCAAAACATCCTCGAGGTCTCCAGCAACCACGAGCGCGTCAAAGCCTCCGTCCCCTTCCCGATCAAGTCCAACACCTGGTATCACCTCAAAACCCACGTCAAAGCAAACGCCGACGGCACCGGAGAAATCCGCGCCAAAGCCTGGGCCAAAGGCGAGCCCGAGCCCACCGACTGGACCATCAAAACCCCCGTCAAACGCGTCCACCCAAAAGGCGCCCCCGGCGTCTTCGCCTTCTCCCCCCAGTCCCAAAAACGCGTCTACCTCGACAACATCCAACTCAGCAAAGCTGAATAGCCGAATAGCCTTCCGCCAAACAATCTGCTAAACTGATCCCATGAGCACCCTAGAACTTGGCAAAAAAGTCCTCGAACTCCCTCGGGAGGAGCGCAAGAACCTTCTTAATCTCCTTCAGGAAAGCCTCGAACCAAATAACGAAGAACCACCCGAATGGCATGGTGATGTTCTTGCCGAACGAAACAAAAAAATAGAATCAGGTGATGCCAAATTTTTGTCTCTAGAAGAATTTAACGAAAAATTAGACCAACGTATCGATGAAATTAAGAGTGGAAGAAGAAGCTCTTAATGACGTTGAATCAGCCTACCTCTTCTTCGCGAATCGCTCATTTGAGTATGCCGATTATTTCCGTAGCTGCCTCAGAGAAGACCTCAAATCCTTAGTGATAGCAAACGGCTTTCACCCCATAAAATTCGGGTATCACTACGCGTTCTCTAAGAAATTCAGAACAACCATTTATTACTCTATCGACAACGACTTGCTCCAAGTCGTTGCCATTCTTGACCAACGCTTCTCCGTCACGAGAACAAGAGAAACTCTCAAAATCCGCCAAAAATAATGAAAACCACCACCGCTCTCCTGCTCACAGGACTCACCGTCGCTGGACTCACCTCACCCGCCTCCGCCAAGGACTGGCCCATGTGGGGTGGCACCCCCGACCGCAACATGGTCGGCGAAGCCAAAAACCTTCCCGTCGACATCAACCCCGGTGAACTCGATGACGAAACCGAGGCCGCCGTCCTCACCGAGGCCAAAAACATCAAATGGGCCGCCAAGCTCGGCTCCCAAGCCTACGGAAACACCATCGTCGCAGGCGGCAAGGTCTTCGTCGGCACCAACAACGAATCTCCCCGCGACGAAACCCAAAAAGGCGACCGCGGCGTCATGATGGCCTTCAACGAAAAAGACGGAGCCTTCCTCTGGCAACTCATCATCCCCAAGCTTGGAGCCGGTAAAGTGAGTGATTGGGAATACGTCGGCCTTTGCTCCTCCCCAGCCGTCGAGGGGAACCGCATCTATCTCGTCACCAACCGTGGCGAAGTCGTCTGCCTCGACACCGAAGGCATGGCAAACGGCAACGACGGACCTTTTAAAGACGAAGCCAAATACATGGCCGTGAAAGATGAAGTCGTCAAAGTCACCAAAGAACACGCCGACATCATCTGGATCTACGACATGCGCGAGGAACTCGGCATCTTCCCGCACAACGTCTCCTCCTGCTCCCCCGTCATCATCGGGGACAATCTCTACACCGCCACCTCGAACGGAGTTGATTGGTCCCACACCAACATCCCCGCACCGAACTCCCCCTCCCTCGTCTCGCTCGATAAAAACACCGGCAAACTCCTCGCCGAAGAATCCTCCGGCGTGTCCTCCCGCGTCCTCCACGCCAGCTGGTCCTCCCCCGCCTACGGAAAGATCGGCGGGAAAGACGCCATCGTCTGGGGCGGCGGAGACGGATACGCCTACGCCTTTGACCCCGTC
>JALZWJ010000123.1 GCA_023300065.1 Akkermansiaceae bacterium | reverse complement strand
GTATTGACGGGCTTTGTAGACAGCGTCTTTCGCATAGCGAAATAGCTTCGAACGGAAGCCGCGGAAGCCTTTGGCACGGAGGAGAACGCGCTTACGGCGTTTCCGACTGGCCGGACTGTTAGTTGCTCTTGGCATAATTTATTTTTGGTGAACGGGTCGTTGGGTTTCGAATTCACTCCGATAGTCTCACTCGTTCAGTGTCCTTCCGGGGAAGGCTGGCTATCTGGAGGCCGCCCATTTTGCGGGCGGGGGCATCGTGCGTCTGAGGTTTTAAGGTCTCGATCAGCACGGTAAGGGTTACTTCATGAGAAGATTTCTCTTCACGTTTGTAATATCTGCGTTTGAAACAAGAGTCGCTTTCCCCAGCATTCTTTTCCGTTTCCGGCTTTTTTTCTGGAGGATGTGACGTTTGCCTTGTTTGCGGCGCAGAATCTTACCGGTGCCAGTCACTTTAAAGCGCTTGGCGACGGACGATCTGGTTTTGGACTTGCAAGCTTTGCGGGCCATAGGACCCGCGTTCTAGGGGGAGCGGGACCGATTGCAAGATTTTTTCTGTTGTGAATGTGCGATTGGACAATTCGGAAATTCCCCGTTAGATCTCCCGCATGCGAAAATCTGTGAAGAATCTCCTCGGGAGTAAGTCTGCTGAAGCCTCTGTTGAACTTGCCGGTTGGGTCCGGACGAGGCGCGATTCTAAGGCTTTTTCCTTTATTGAGCTGAACGATGGATCCTGTTTGCAGGGGATTCAGGTGATTATTGATGCGGGGATCCCTGGGTCGGAGGATGTGGCTAAGATGAGCACGGGGGCGTCGGTCAGGGTGGTGGGTGAATTGATCGAGAGTCCTGGGAAAGGACAGAGCTGGGAGGTGCGCGCGACTGAGGTGGAGTTGGTCGGTGGGGTTCCTGAGGATTTCCCGTTGCAGAAGAAGGGGCATACGCCGGAGTTCCTGCGCTCGATCGCGCATTTGCGGCCTAGGACGAATCTTTATGGGGCGACGTTCCGGATGCGGAGTCGCTTGGCCTATGCGGTGCATCGCTTTTTCAATGAGCGCGATTTCACTTACGTCCACACGCCGATTATTACAGCGAGTGATTGTGAGGGGGCGGGCGAGATGTTCCGCGTGACGACAAATGAGGGCGGGAAGCCGGAGGAGGATTTCTTTGGGAAGAAGAGTTATCTGACGGTGAGTGGGCAGTTGGAGGGGGAGACTTACGCGTGCGCTCTCTCGAACATCTATACCTTCGGGCCGACTTTCCGGGCGGAGAATTCCAATACCTCACGCCATGCCTCGGAGTTTTGGATGATCGAGCCGGAGATGGCTTTTTGTAATCTTGATGGGGATATGGATTTGGCGGAAGAATTTATGAAGTTCCTCGTGAAGGATGTCCTCGATAATAATGAGGGGGATTTGTCGATCTTCGAGAAGTTCGTGGACAAGGGGCTGCGGGCTCGGCTTGAGAAAATGGCTGAGAGTGGCTTCGAGCGGATGAGTTACACGGAGGCGGTGGAGCAGCTGGTGAAGTCGGGCAAGAAGTTCGATTATCCAGTGGAGTGGGGCATTAACCTACAGTCGGAGCATGAGCGCTATCTCTGTGAGGAGGTGGTGAAAGGCCCGCTCACGGTTTATAATTACCCTAAGGATATTAAGCCCTTTTACATGCGTGCGAACGATGATGGGAAGACGGTGACGGCGATGGATGTTCTGGTTCCTGGGGTGGGGGAGATCATCGGCGGGAGCCAGCGTGAGGAGCGGTATGATCTGCTGAAGGCCTCGATGGAAGCACACGATCTGAGTCTTGAGAATTACGGTTGGTATCTGGACCTCCGCAAATATGGGACGGTCCCGCACTCAGGCTTTGGTGCCGGGTTTGAACGCCTCCTGATGTATGTCACGGGGATGCAAAATATCCGCGACGTGATCCCGTTTGCGCGGACTCCGGGAAATTGCGAGTTCTAGAACGGTGAGTCGTGACTCAGTGAGTCGTGACTCAGTGAGTGTTGACTCACCGAATGATCATGTTACTGTTCCAGCATGTTGGAAGAGTTCGTAGGTCGTAGCCCTGAATTGGAGGTTTTGAATAAGGCGTATGCTGGGAAGAAGAGTGCCTTTTATCCGGTCTATGGTCGTCGTCGTGTTGGGAAGACGGAACTGATTCTCCGCTTTACGGAAGACAAGCCATCGGTTTTTTATCTCGGGAAACAGGCGACGACTGAATATCAAGTTGGGGAGTTTTTGGAAATCGCGGCGGAGAAGTTGAATGAACCGCTCCTGGCGCAGCTTGGTGAAGTTGGCTGGAAGAAGGCGCTTCAGCTGGTGGTTGAGCGGACTCCGAAAGGTGAGAAATTGGTCATCGTTCTGGATGAATACCAATGGATCACGGAGACGAGTCCAGAGTTGCCTTCGATCTTGCAGGAGCTTTGGGATCTGGATTGGTCGCGCTCTGGTAAGGTGATGCTGATTCTCTGTGGGTCCTACATTGGTTTCATGGAGCGTGAGGTCTTGGGGAGTAAGAGCCCGCTCTACGGTCGCCGGACTGGGCAGATTCAGCTCCAGCCTTTTGGCTTTCGGGATGCGGCAAAGTTCCACCCCAATTACTCGCGCGCTGATCAGGCACGGGTGTGGTCGCTGTGTGGCGGGATCCCTTATTACCTTCAGCAATACGATGACCGTAAATCGGTGGCGATGAATGTACGGGAGAATTTTCTCACGCCGCATGCCGCCCTTTTTCGTGAATCTGATTTTCTCCTGCGGGAGGAACTACGGGAGGTGGAGACTTATCATGGGATTCTTATGACGCTTTCGACCGGTGCCCTTTCGGCTGCGGACTTGGCTCGGAAGAGCTCCATCTCATCGGCCAGCATTCAGTATTATTTAAAGACCCTCATGGAGTTGGGTTACATCGGGAAAAGTTACCCGCTTTCTGGGAAGAAGCCGACGGCGCGCTCGGTGCGCTATTTGATTACGGATCCTCTCCTGCGTTTTTGGTTTCGCTTTGGGTTCCGTAACCTGAGCCGGATCGTGAGCGTTCGCCCTGCGGCGGCTTATGACAAGGTGGTGGCTCCGCATATCGAGGCTTACTATGGGGAGCGTTTTGAAAAACTCTGCCATGAGGCGATTTCGGAGATTTACCTCAGTGATGATGTGGCGGCCTCGCACGAGGTGGGGGAGTATTGGGATAAGGACGTGCAGATCGATTTACTGAGCCTCCGCGATGATGAATTCATCGATGTCGGTGAGTGCAAGTGGGGGACGGTGCGGTCGTGGCCTGCTGCGGTTAAGGAGGCGAAGGCGAAGGCGGCGGCTTTTCCAAATCCGCTCGGTCGCACGCTCGCGCCGTGGCTCTTCACGCGGTTGAAGCCGAAGGCGGGCGTGATCGATGGGGTGCGCTGCGTGGGAGTGGATGAGCTTTATGGTCCGCGTTCCTAAGTCGGGTTCTTTTGGAGAAGCACTAACGCTGTGAGGAGTGAGGCCATGATGAGGGTGGCAAGCCACGAGGCGAGGCCGATCCACATGAGTCCGTATGCGCCCGCTGCGCCGGTGGCGGCGATGAGGGCGTAGGGAAGCTGGGTCGCGACGTGTGAGGTGGGCGAGCATCCGGAGGCGAGGGCTGAGACGAGGGTGGTGTCAGAAAATGGACTGCAATGATCCCCGAAAACTGCGCCGCCAAAGACTGCGCCGATGGTCATGGAAATAAGCTGCATTAATTCTGCTTCGGGGAGATCGACGCCTAAGGTTAAGACGAGAGGGAGGGCCATGGGCATGAGGAGGCCGAAGGTTCCCCACGACGTTCCGGTCATGAAGGACATGACGGCACCGATGAGGAAGATCACGAGGGGGATAGACATCGTGCTGATGCTGTCGCCGAGGAGTTGTTTAATAAGGTCGGCGGTGCCGAGGCTCGCGAACATGCTGCCGAGGGTCCAGGCGAAGATGAGGATGATGAGCGCGGGGATGAGGGCGGCGGCTCCATCGAGCATGTGTTGCGGGGCTTCTTTTTTCTTTGTTTTTGGGAAGCAAAGGAAGGCGGTAAGCAGGGCTACAAATCCTGATGCGACCATGGCGTATGGGACGCCGTCGGAGGTGAAGG
Organism: Akkermansiaceae bacterium; assembly: GCA_023300065.1. GTDB lineage: Bacteria > Verrucomicrobiota > Verrucomicrobiia > Verrucomicrobiales > Akkermansiaceae > SW10. The sequence continues at coordinate 941 of JALZWJ010000123.1, read as the reverse complement.
CATTTTGCCATGACCACTCGGATCCATCTTGCCAAAGGTAGATGAAGGTGGGGATTGTGAGGACCAAAACGGCGAGTGGAATGAGAGCGACGCTGGGTGAATTGGCTTCGATTTTTTCAGCGTGCTCATCGAGCAGGACAGGCTGGGCATTCTTCATCGGGCCGATGTGCCAGGCTTTGAATATGACGAGGGGGACCAAGATGAGGCTGAGTAGGCAGTAAGGATTTGCGGGGATGGAATTGAAAAAGAGAGCGGCTGGATTGACCTCAAAGGGGGCGAGTTCGAGGCTGGTGGAAATGATGGCAAGCTGGGTGGCGATCCAGGTGGAGATAAAGGCAACGCAGGCGACGGTAGCGGAGGTGGAGTCGATGAGGTAGGCGAGGAATTGGCGGGAGATGCGGAGGCTATCGGTGAGGGGGCGGGCGACGCGACCGAGGAGGACGGCGTTGGCGAGGCCATCGAAAAAGCAAAGGAGGCCGAGTCCGTAGACGCCGAAGAGGAGTTTTTTCTCTGGGTCTTTTCCTTCCTTGGCGAGGAGCTTGTTTAACAGCGCTGTGAAGCCTCCGCCTTTTTCGAGAAGAGTGGCGAAGGCGCCGAGGGTAAGGGTGAAGATAATGGCGCTGAGGTTCCAGGCGCTGCCGCCGATTTTTGGGAAGAGGTGGTCTTCGAAAAGGCAGCGAACCGCCAGGATGGGGGAGGGGCCCGCGAGCAAGAATGCGCCTGCGACGGTAGCGGCGAAGAGTGAGAGCGCGGCCTTGCGCGTGATCAAGATGAGCACGAGTGCAACGACGGGGGGGAGAAGGGGGATGAAGTCAGCCATCTGGCGGGAAGTGAATCATAGCTCATAAAAAAAGGCGACCGATGAGGGTCGCCTTTTTGAAATGAGTGTGAGGTGGGGTGATTTACTCTTCCTCTTCTTCGTCTTCCTCCTCCTCCTCCTC
>JALZWJ010000122.1 GCA_023300065.1 Akkermansiaceae bacterium | reverse complement strand
GAGCCCAAGGAAATCGAAGTCCCCGCCACCGACCCCCGCGTCACCGTTGCCATCCTCGCCCTTCTCCTCATCCTCCCCCTCCTCAATTTTCTCCCAAAGCACACCCTCACCATCGCCATCGCCAAATCCCCCCTCCCATCAGCCCCCACCTCATCCTACCTCCTCCCAGCCATCTGGACCCTCGGCTTCCTCATCTCCGGCCTCCGCGGCCTCATCGATGTCCTCTCCATGCAACGTTGGAACCGCGAATCCCGCATCACCAATGACCTCCCCATCTTCCAACAAACCCTCTCCGAGCTAAACATCACCAAAAAGGTCGACCTCCGCATCCACCCCCGCCTCACCTCCCCCGTCGTCTCCGGCCTCATCCGCCCCCGCATCTACCTCCCAGAATCCTCCACCACCTGGTCGCCCGACACCCTAAAAATGGCCCTCCTCCACGAGCTTGGCCACGTCCAACGCCGCGACCTCTGGATGGCCACCCTCGCCCACATCGTCTGCGTTCTCCATTGGTTCAATCCCGCCGTCTGGTGGCTCCGCCGCACCTTCCTTAGCCAGTGCGAATACGCCTGCGATGCCCACCTCGTCAGCAAAGGCACCGACCCCCGCATCTACGCCAACGCCCTCTGCGACGTCGCCCAATCCGCCTCCGCTCCACCCCTCTCACTCGCCATGGCCGGCCACGTCCCCCTCCGTGAACGCATCATCTTTCTCTCAAAAGGCGGCCGCCGCAGCTCCCTCCTCCTCACCGGGCTCATCCTCCTCACCGCCAGTAGCGCCATCGCCATGAGCCTCATCACCCTCACCCCTCAGCGCCCCGACCCACGCCCCGCGCAGCCCCTCACCGAGACCCAACTCCGCTTCACCGCAGACCCCTTTCCCGCAAACTAACTCCCGATTTTTCAAAAAAAAACATCGCTCAGTCACCACCACCAGAATAGGAGACCATCGTGAAACTCCAAATCATACTTACCATCATGGCTCTCGCTATCGGCTTAGCCATCGGCTGGATTGTCAAACCAACGCCAGCCGCCCCCGCAGCTGACCTCGCCAAAGTCGCCCCACCTAAAACCTCCCCACGAAAGGACCCCAAACCGACTCCACCCACCGCAGACAAAACTAAGCCTAAAGTCACATCCTCCTTCATCATCGGCGGAAGACAGCAACCCGGCGAAATGTCAGACGACGACCAATCCCAAGCCAAAAAAATGCAAAAACGCATGGAGGAAATGATGCAGAAACGCCAAGAAAAGAAACTGGAAGCCCGCATCTTAAAGCTCGTCGCCCAACTCAACCTCACCCCAGAACAAGAAGCCGCCCTTCGTAAAGCCGCCGCTGAAAACCAAGTCGATGCCGCCTCCCTCATGTCCGGCGACTTCGACCCCTCGCAACTCGCTAACCTGAGCGCCGACGGCTCGATTGAAGACTCCCTCGCCGACATCCTCACCGACGAGCAAAAAGAAGAACACGCAGCCCTCAAAAAGCGTGAACTCGCCAATAAAATCGAAAGCAAAGCTCTCCAAAACCTCGCCAAACTAGGCGACCTCGACATGACCCAAGAGCAAAAAGATGCCGCCTATGACATCCTCTACAAACAGGCAGAAGAAACCACCACCGACGAAGAATCTTCCGCCAATGGCATCTTAAGCGCAGTGACCGAAGGGCTAGGCCTCGAGATCGATCCCGATGACCTCGACTTCGGAGCCATCTCCGCAACAGAAGCCGAAAACGGTGAAGCCCCCAATCAACAAGACCTCATGGCGCGCATGCAAGAGAGCCAACAAAGGAAAATTGAAGAAAAAATCGAAGCTCTCCGCCCCGTCCTCAATGACGACCAACTCGAACAATATCGCCAAAGCCTCAATCTCAGACAAGGCGGCATCCTCGGAGGGGTCTTGGGCGGCTTTAGCATCGGAGGATCCGAAGAAGAATAAAAGCCAGCCTCTCCCAAATCGCTAACTGGTCAACTGGCCGGCCAACAGCCAATCTGACCCCAACCCCACGCAACCCGTGGGGTTTTTTCATCCCCTCCCAACCAAGCCGTATTGCATTTCTCCCCCAGTGAGCTAAATCCCCTCCATGAGTAACTCACATCCTTTCCTCGCCCCCGATTTTCAAATCAACTGGTCCACCCTCACTCCAGACCACATCCCTGCCGATGTCACCGCAGCCATCGCCACCGGCAAAGCAAACATCGACCAAATCAAGGCCGTCACTCCAGAAACCGCCACCTTTGACAACACCTTCGGCGCCCTCGAAAACGCCACCCAAGACCTAGACCGCTCTTGGGGCCGCGTCAACCACCTCGACTCCGTCGCAAACTCAGATGCCCTCCGCGAAGCGCTCAACGAAATGCTCCCAGTCGTCTCCGAGTTCTCCTCCTCCATCTCGCTCGATGGCGACCTCTGGTCCGTCCTCAAATCCTACGCTGAATCCGACGCCGTAACCCAACTCACCGAGATCCAACAACGCTTCGTCAAAGAAACCTGCGATGACTTCAAAGGAGCCGGAGCCGACCTCGCCCCCGACGCCAAAAAGCGCATGTTCGAGATCAACAGCGAGCTCGCCCAAGAAACCCAAAAATATGGCGAGAACGTCTTAGATTCCACCAACGCTTGGGAGATCTTCGTCACCGATGAAGCCGAGCTCACCGGCCTCCCAGAATCCGCCAAAAGCGGCGCAGCCGAGGACGCAAAATCAAAAGGAAAAGAAGGCCAATGGCGCTTCACCCAGCAATTCCCATCCATGTATCCCGTCATGCAATACGCAGACAGCGATGCCCTGCGTAAGAAAATCTGGGAAGGATCTACCACCATCGGCCACGGCGGAAAAAACGACAACACCGACCTCATCTGGTCCATCCTAAAACTCCGCCAAGAACAAGCCGCCCTCCTCGGCTTCACAAACTTCGCCGACCACGTCCTCAACCGCCGCATGGCCAAAAATGGCCAAGGTGCCCTCACCTTCACCAACGACCTCCACGCCAAAATCACCGACCGCTTCCAAGCCGAGACCGCAGAACTCCAAGCCTACAAAGCTAAAAAATCAGGCACCCCAGCCGGCCCCCTTGAGCCATGGGAAGCCGCTTACTGGAGCGAGAAACAGCGCAAGGAACTCTACAGTTTTGATGACGAAGCGCTCCGCCCCTACTTCCCCGTCGGCCAAGTCATGGACGGCCTCTTCTCCCTCACCTCAAAGCTCTTCGGCATCAAAATCTCCTCCACCGAAGCAGAAAGCTGGCACCCAGAAGTCAACTCCTACCAGAT
>JALZWJ010000121.1 GCA_023300065.1 Akkermansiaceae bacterium | reverse complement strand
AACTGGCTCAAAGAACGCCTCGATTTCGGCACCCGCACTCTCGATGAAGTCTGCGACCTCCTCACCTTCGCCGGCATCGAGATCGAAGGCCTCCACGAAACCGGAGTCAAAAGCGACCAAATCGTCGTCGCCGAAATCAAAGAAGCCGTTCAACACCCCGACGCCGACCGCCTCAAAGTCACCAAAGTCGATGCCGGTGAAGGCGAACTCCGCCAAATCGTCTGCGGAGCGACCAACTACAAAGTCGGCGACAAAGTCCCCTGCTGCCTCCCCGGAGCCGTGCTCCCAGCAGGATTCAAAATCGGTGAAACCAAAATGCGCGGCGTCGAATCCAAAGGGATGCTAGCCGCCGGATCCGAGATCGGCCTCACCGATAAGGAAGACGGCCTCCTCATCCTCGACCCAGATTTCAAAGTCGGCACGCCCATCGGCGACCTCTTCGATTCCGATACCCTCATCGAAGTCGAGATCACCCCGAACCGTCCTGACCTCCTCTCCCACTCCGGCCTCGCCCGTGAACTCGCCGCCCTCCTCCACACCGAGGTCAAGCCCGTCACAAAAGCGCACGCCACCACCACCGCCGCTGACCCAGCTGTCGTCACTCTCGACTCCCCAGTCTGCCCCTTCTACTCCGTTCTCTCCATCAAAGGAGTGAAAGTTGCCCCCAGCCCAGACTGGCTCGCCAAGAAGCTTAAAGCGATCGGCCTCCGCCCCATCAACAACGTCGTCGACATCACGAACTACGTTCTCCACGAACTCGGCCAACCTCTCCACGCCTTCGATGCCGCCAAAGTCTCCGCTCCCCTCCACGTCCGCCAAGCGACCGAGGGCGAAAAGTTCAAAGCGCTCGACGAAGAAACTTACGATCTCAAAGACATCGACTGCGTCATCTCCGACCAATCCGGCACCCCGCTCGCCCTCGCTGGCGTGATGGGCGGCCTCGATAGCGGCGTCACCGACACCACGACCGACGTCCTCCTAGAGTCAGCCTACTTCACCACCTCCGAAATTCGTCGTACTTCACGCCGACTCTTCCTCACCTCAGATTCCTCCTACCGCTTCGAGCGCGGAGTCGACCCACAAAAAGTTCTCCCCGCCGCAGCCCTCGCCGCCGCCCTCATCCTCGAAATCGCCGGTGGTGAAGCCACCCCACAAACCGCAACCGCAGGCCAACTCCCCGGAGACCTTCCCGATGTCGAGCTCGACATCGACCGCCTCATGCAGCTCATGGATCATAGCATCTCGCTCGATGGAGCCGCGGCCATCCTCACCAGCCTCGGACTTTCTTCCAGCGACAACAAAACCTGGAGCATCCCCACTTGGCGCGCCGACCTCGAACGCTCCGCCGACCTCGTCGAAGAAGTGGCCCGCGTCCACGGCCTCGATAACATCCCCTCCCGCACCGGCGGCACCGCCGTTGATGAGAGCCCGATCGACCGCGACTACGACCGCCTCCTCGACCTCAAAAAGCGCCTCGTCGCCCTCGGCTTCTACGAGACCCAGACCATCAAGCTCATCGCCGAGAACCAACTCCGCGACTGCCTCCCCCTCCGCCCTCTTCAAGACGGCGACCTCGTCAAAGTCTCCCGCCCCCTCAGCGAAGACCACGCCATCCTCCGCCCCGCCTTAACCCCGGGCCTCCTCGCAGTCGCTGAAAACAACCTCCGCCAAGGAGCCAAGTCACTCCGCTTCTTCGAGGCCGGACGCCAGTTCCGAAACGTCGGCGGCGGAAAAGCCACTGACCTTGAGGCAGACTCCATCGCCCTCCTCCTCGGAGGCGAAGCCAGCCCACTTTCATGGACCCGGGGCGATAACCGCACCCTCGACCTCTACGATCTTAAAGCGGTAATCCAAGCCGCCCTCGGTGGTCGTGCCGTCCAGTTCTCCACTCGCCCGCGCGATGGCTTCCTCCTCGCCGGTGACATCCAGCTCGATGGCAAGCCAATCGGCGCCTTCGCGCAGATCCTCCCATCCCGCGCCCGCGAGCTCGGGTTCAAGGCCCCCATCTACCTCGCAGAACTCGACCAAAAGAAAATCCTAAGCCTCGCCAAGGACATGTTCCAGGTCGACCCCCTCCCGCAGTTCCCCGGCTCTAGCCGAGACCTCGCGATGGAACTCCCCCTCAAGACCACGAACGCTGAGATTGAAAAGGCCCTCGCCAAACACAACGACCCTCTCCTCGTCTCCGCCATCTGCTTTGACCAATTCCATGACCCTAGCGGCGAAAAAATGGCCGCCGATAAGCGCTCCGTCGCCTACTCATTCGGCTACCGTTCGGACAAGGGATCGATGAAGCAAAAAGACTTCGACGCCGCACACGCCAAGCTCCTAGCGCACCTCCAAAATGCGCTCCCCATGACTCAGCGTTAAAGAGGCAGCACGAGAACAGATCATCACTATAAAAAAGCCCCCGCTCGAAAAGCGGGGGCTTTTTAGAAAGTAACAGGAAGGAAAACCTACTCGTGACCGTAGCGGTAATGACCGTCGATCGGATAGTCGAAGAGTTTGTCTTCCCATACCGGACCATTGCCGATGTTGTGCACGACCCATGGCTCGCTCTTCTTCGCACCCGGTCCTGGAACCACGATGCCGATGTGCTTACCACCATCCAGTAAGTTCCAGATGACCAGATCGCCAATCGCGTAATCTTCAGAATCTTGAGTCTTCGCCAAAGTTTCTCCCTTACGGAAGAAAAACCGCTGGAGGTTCTTCACACGACGGTGATCGATATTCGTATCCGGTCCCTTGGCCTGAAAAAGTTGGGGGTAAGAATAGAAATTAGCCTTAATATCCGCGTGCACATCGACCTGTAGATCGATCCCTACCGTCCGGTAAGAACGCACGATGAGATCTTCAGCCTTTCCGCGGTCCGCACGAATGTCACCATTCGGAAAATCGATCTCAAAGTAAGTCTCATCAAAGTTCACCTCATTTTGAGTCCGCTCTAGCGCTGAAGCAGCCAGTAACGAGTGAAAATCACCCGTCGATTGGAGATCCTGAATCGCCTCACGCACACTCGCATCCGAGGTTAAATTCTGCTGAGCCTGCAAATACGGAATGAGAGGCCTAACAAAAATCCCACCAATAATAACGGCGAAAGCAATAAGAAGCCATCCCCCGAGGGAACTTCTTCGTTGTCTTTTCATCGGGGCGGCTCCGATGTATTCAATGGGCTTCATGAGATAGGGGTATGAGAAAATCTCTCACACCATCTTACGAAACGCGAGTAATTTTCTATCGCCTTACTTGCAAAACGGTGATTTTTTTCATCTTTTGGACTCGATGGACGCCCTCCCTGTCATTTTTTCGCAAAAACGCCCCTCTTTCGAAGACCTCACCACCCATGGCGAAATCATCGCGACAACTTGGGCGGGTCAAAAAATCGCGCACGCCGTCCGTTACCTCTTTTGGGTCAGCGACACTCACCTCCACTTCCTCGCGGGTGAAGAAAATGGCCCCGCCCTTTCCCACCCCGAGAGCTCCCCTTCACAATTCAAAGCCGACCTCTGGAAATACGACGTCGCAGAGTTCTTCCTCAGATCTGCAGACCACTCCCGCTACCTAGAATTCAACCTCGCCCCAAACGGAGCTTGGTGGAGTAGCGCCTTCATCAGCCCACGGCAAACCGCTCCCGGCGAACCGACCCCCATCCCCGGAGTCACCACCTCCGCCCAACATGATGCCGACTCTTGGCAAGCCATGGCCAGCATCCCCCTCCCTTGGCTTCAGGATCACTACGGGTTCGGTGAGAAAACGACTCTCAATGCCACCTTCATCCTAAACTCCCCCCAACAAATCTTCCTCACTGCCGGCAACCTCGGCGGCGGTGAACCAGACTTTCACCGGCCCGACCATTTCCCACAGCTGCGCGCCTCCCGTTTAGAATTTTAAATTTCGCCTCCACCTCTCTCGCGTGACTTTCCCGAAAACCATGATTATGGTCCCCTCATGCCAGAGATGCCACAGGCCGCTCCGATCCCCGATCGCCCCCCCCTGCACCTGAAGGGCGGGTATCTTGCCATCGCCTCCCCCGCTTCAGTCTCGGAAGCCAGCTTCAGCATCCCTGCCGTCCGCGCTATCCGGAGCGCACGCCCCCAAGGAACGCTCGTCATCATCGCCAATCAAGACACCGCGCCCATGTGGCGTAAAGTCGACGAAGTGAACCAAGTCATCGAGCATGACGCCTCAGATTCTCCCCGTAAAATCACCAACCTCCTCAAAGAGGCCAAGGTCCCTTTCGACTCCGCAATCGCTTGGGAAGCCAGCAACACCGCGCAAGCCTTCGCCAAGTACGGGATTCACCAGAGATTAGGATACCCCGCCGAAAAACTCGCAAAACACCTCACCGACCCCGTCGAAGTGGTTCGTGAAATCGGCCCGATCGAACACCAAGTAAACCACTACCTCCTCTTCGTGGCCAAACTCGGTGCAGTTCCTTTCCAAGCCTCCAACTTCACCACCCCACCTCGCCCAGCCGCCGCCGCTAGATTTCGCCTCGCCATCGTGCCTGGATCAGACTTCGGTCCCGCTGCGGAATGGCCGGCAGAGCGCTATCTAGACGTCGTAAAAGAAATCGCTCAATACTGCGAAATCACCATCCTCCCTTCTCCCGGCCGCCCCAACCCCGCACGGGATCTCGCCAAGGCGCTCGGCAATCCTGAG
>JALZWJ010000120.1 GCA_023300065.1 Akkermansiaceae bacterium | reverse complement strand
CGGTGGCGGCGCGGAAGACACGGATGGCGATTTCGCCACGGTTAGCTACGAGAAGTTTTTGTTGAGTGGGCATTTAGGAAGAATTGTTGCGGGGATGATAGGATTTTGGAAGGGGAGGGGCCAACCACGAAACTGAGGAAAGTGAGGGAAGCTTGATTAGAGGGCCCCCAGATTAAAGTCTAGGCTCCGAAGGCTTGCTTGGTTGGGGGGAGTCGGCTACTTCTGCGACGCTATGTCTGAGTTGCCCAAAGCCTACGAGCCCGCTGATGTTGAGAAGTCCTGGTATCAGGCGTGGTTGGATGGAAAGTGTTTTGTCGCGGATCCTGATTCGGAGAAGCCTCCGTATTCGATTGTCATTCCACCACCGAATGTGACGGGGATTTTGCACTTAGGGCACGTCTTGAATAATACGATTCAGGATATTTTGGCACGCCGAGCGCGGCAGAAGGGGTGTGAGGTTCTTTGGTTGCCGGGGACAGATCACGCGGGGATCGCGACGCAGACGAAGGTCGAGCGGCAGTTACGTGATGAGGAAGGCAAGACGCGCCGCGACATCGGGCGAGAGGCATTTTTAGAGAAGGTTTGGGAGTGGAAGGAGAAGCATGGCGGCATCATTATTAAGCAGCTGAAACGGCTGGGGTGTTCTTGTGACTGGGATCGTGAGCGGTTCACGATGGATGAGGATTACTCGAAGTGGGTCTCGCGCGTTTTTGCGGATCTCTTTAAGGATGGCCTGGTTTATCGTGGTAAGCGGATGGTGAATTGGTGTCCGGTTTCGCTGACCGCGCTCTCAGATGAGGAAGTGATTCCGAAGAAGCAGAGTTCGAAGCTCTTTTACCTGAAGTATGAATTGGCGGATTCTCCGGGTGAGTTTTTGGAAGTGGCAACAACACGGCCTGAGACCTTGATGGGGGACGTGGCGGTCGCGGTGAATCCGAAGGATGTGCGCTATGGCAAGTATGTTGGGAAGATGGTGAAACGTCCTTTCCCGCATGCTGAAATTCCGGTAGTGGCGGACGATCATGTCGATCCAGAATTTGGAACGGGTGCTTTGAAAATCACGCCTGCTCACGATAAGGCGGACTTTGAAATCGGGATGAGAAATGAGCTAGAGATTATCGATGTCTTCCATCCTGATGCGACTGTGAATTGCCCGGCGGTTCCTGAGTTGGATGGGCTAGATCGCTTCGCGGCGCGTCGGAAGGCGACCGAGATGCTGGATGAGATGGGTCTGCTGATTAAGGTAGAAGAGCATGAGAACAATGTTGGTTTTTCCGAGCGTGCTGACGTTCCGATTGAGCCGCGTATCTCGATGCAGTGGTTTTTGAAATACCCTTCCTCCGAGGAAGCTGCGAAGGCGGTGGGTGACGATATCTCTTACCGCCCGGCACGCTGGGCGAAGACGCATGCAAACTGGATGGAAGGCATTCAGGATTGGTGTGTTTCGCGTCAACTTTGGTGGGGACATCGCATTCCGGTTTGGTATCGGAAGGAGAAGGTTGGCGAGCTGCAAGATGCGGAGTCACTGACCCTCGATGACTTATCGGCAGGCGATCTGCACGTGAGCGATGTTCCACCTGCGGACCCTGAGAACTGGGTGCAGGATGGGGATGTTTTGGACACTTGGTTTAGCTCGTGGCTCTGGCCATTTGCGACGATGCAGAATGTCGATGAGGACTCTGATCTCGCGAAGAAGTTCTATCCAACCACTGACCTTGTCACGGGGCCGGATATTATTTTCTTCTGGGTCGCTCGCATGATCATGGCAGGGCATCGCTTTAAGGGGGAATCACCTTTTAAGAACGTGTTCTTCACCTCGATCATCCGTGATAATCAGGGACGTAAGATGTCGAAGCAGCTCGGAAACTCGCCTGATCCGCTCGATCTGATGGCGAAGTATGGCGCAGATGGTCTGCGTTTTGGTTTGATGCGGACTGCTCCGATTGGGGCTGATTTGCGCTTTGACGAAGCGCAGGTGGAAGAGGGGCGGAACTTCGCGAATAAGATCTACAATGCTTGCCGTTTTCGACGGATGGCGGGGAGTGATTCTAAGGTGGATTTCGATCCGGCGACATGTGAAACGCTGCGGCCTTACCACCTCGATATTCTTGCGAAGTGCGATGACTTGGCGGTAACGCAGGAGGAGGCCTATGGCGAATATCGCTTTAATGAAGTGGGGCAACAGCTCTACGACTTCCTCTGGAGTGAACTCTGCGACAAGTTCCTAGAGGCTGTGAAAGGGGACTTGCGCGAGGAAGCGACCGAGGCTCAGCGTGAGACGACGCTTGGGGTCTTTGATAGCGTGATGGCGCGCTTCCTCCAACTTCTGCACCCTTACATGCCGCACATGACTGAGGAACTCAGCGTTCGCATGGGCTACATCGAGGAGGGGAACTTTGTGATGCAGCAGGAATTGCCGACCACCCCACTCCTTGCTAAAGTTGATGCTGGCGTTATTCAGCAAGGGCGGGAGCACGCTACAGCGGTTTATGAATCAGCGGCGAAGCTGAGAAACTTAAAAGCCGAATACCGCCTCGCAGCTCGGCGAGATGTGAAATTTGTGGCTAAGAGCGGCCCGGCATGGCTCGAGGCTGAGGCCGATATTTTGGCTCTCTTAGTCGGCTCAGACGGGGTGACGCGCGCCGAATCTTATGAAGCAGAACAAGGCACGCCGTGTGCTTTGACCCCTGCGGGAGAGATTTTCATGCCGCTTGATGGCTTGATCGATGTTGAGGCAGAGAAATCGCGCCTTGATAAAGAAATCGAGAAGATCCAAAAGGAGGTAAGCAAGTCGAAAGGTAAGCTTGGAAACGAGAGATTCGTGGACAATGCGAAGCCTGAAGTCGTAGCTGTGGAGCGCGAGCGCCTTGGAGAATGGGAAGGGAAACTGACTCAACTTCAGGAAATGCGTGCTAATTTGGGGTAAAAGCCGGTCATTCGTGACTGACCTCAAGCCGTGTCTATTCCCCCCCGCCATCATGCAATCAGGTGACATAAAAAA
>JALZWJ010000119.1 GCA_023300065.1 Akkermansiaceae bacterium | reverse complement strand
ATCATTCTGGGGGGGGACGATTCACGACACGGGCCTCAAGCTTCCACCAACGGAGCGGGCTTTTCTTAGGAAGCGGAAGGAAGGTGAGAGCCCGGTATTTTTTAAGAATCACGGGGGTGCGGACATTGGACGACTTAATGGTCGGCTCGTTTACCACGACCTTCCCCCGCCAATCGACGCCGAGGAGAACGGTCCAAATTTCCCCCTGGCTTAGTCCCCTCTCGGGATCTGGATCAGGCCATTTAAAGGAAAAGGGGGCGAGGGTTGCTGGCCCATCGATCACGCGGACCTCGACCCACCAGTTGGCAGGCGGGCTGGCAAAGGCGATAGAGGGCACGGCTTGTGGAGGCGGGAGAGAGTCTGGCCCCATGCCGGGAAGGGTGGCCAAGGTGACACGTTCCGCAGGAGTGGGAATCTCCCTCAAAGTAGGCTGGTAGATGCGGGGCGATTGTTCAGCAAGCGCGGCGGCGGTAGCGGCCGTGAGGGCGGAGGGATCATCGACATTCCAGCGGCGGTGGAAGAGGGTCTCGCGGTCGATCTGCTCGCCAAGCCAGCGGTTTTCTTCCGCATCAAGGTCGACGAGGGTGAGATCGATCGGGGCCGCCACCACGGTGGCTGCGGCGGGCTCACTAATCTGCACGTAAGCGAGGAGGGCGCCCCAAATAGAGATGGCGACAACCCCAGCAACCAAGAGCCGCCGAGCGGAGCCGTGGCCGCTGCGCCAGTCGAAAACCATGCCAGCAGCACGGTCTTGGAGGACTTTGCGATGGCGCCAAAACATGGCTTACGGTCCCTCCTTTGGTGCCTCGTCGCGCCGGTAGCCTTCGAGGATTTTGAAATCTAGCTTTGTGAGGATGTTGATGAGGACAAAACGCTCACTCATGGAGGCGTCTCGGTCGATCTCGATGGCCACTTGGCGGGTCTCACGTTCCTGGGCGGCTTGTTGGATGGTGGTTTCTAAATCCTCCGCGGCGACCTTCACCCCACTCATGTAATAAGTGGGTCCTTTTGAGGTGCTCTTGAGCATGATGATGACGGGTTTTTTATCACCCAGACGGATTCCGCGGTATTCGGATGGGGGGAGCTTAATCTCGACGTAGCTCTCTTGTGCGACGACGCCGGAAAGCATGACAAGGGCGAGGAGGAGGGCCACAAAATCGAACCCTGGGATGACAAAGATCCAACCGGGGCGCTCAGGAAGTGACATCTCCAATTTCATCGATCAGGAGTCGTTACGATCGGACTGGGACCTCCCCTGTGAGGGGGCGAGGGCTTGGCTCTCCACCTCATCCCGGAAGGAGACGATGCGGTCATGCTCGCGGCTATCGCAGACGATGTTGACGGCCTCGATCCCAGCACGCTCCAGGCGGTGAAGCATGCGGCGGGCTTTGCCATAAAGGTAGAGGTAGACGAGGTAAGATGGGATGGCGAGGCCGAGGCCGATGGCGGTGGAGACGAGGCTCTGGAACATGCCACTGGCGAGGGCTGCTTGTGCGGCGGTGGCATCCGTGGTGCCTACCGCGCCGACTTTCTCGAAGACTTGGAGCAAGCCTAGCACGGTGCCAAACATTCCCAACATGGGCGCGAGCATCGCCACGCCGAGGAGGATGCGGAGGTAACGCTCAATGCGTGGGACCTCTAGTTGGCCGGCCTCTTGTGCGATTTCGCGGAGATTGGTGCGGTCCAAGTGATGCCGCATGAGGACGGAGTGCACGACGCGGGCCTCTGGGCCACGAGCACGGGAGGCCTCATGCAGAGCCTCGGCATAAGCCTTTTTACGAACATGATTTGTGATCCCGAGAAGTAGATCAGCGACCTTACCCCCAGCGTGTTGGAAGAAAACCATGCGCTCTACCATGACGAAGAGACCGACGAAACCGAGCGTCGCCTGTAACCACAGGATGACATGACCAGCTTCGTTGGGAAAGTTCACGCGGAGAAGGTAGCAGACGTTCCTAAAAGTGACCAGCGATTAGAGGGCCATGCTGACTTTCTTTCGATCTGGAGAAATAAACTCCTGCCACGTGCGGTCGCTGGCCTGCTCACTGAGGCCGAAGAGAGGACGCCACTTTGGGACACGCGGTTCATTTAAAAGGCGGAGGCCAGCCTCGCGCAGGAGGCGATTTGCCTTCCGCGTGTTACACGGGATGCAAGAGGTCACGATATTTTCCCAGCTGGTCGCGCCGCCCTTTCCGCGCGGGTGGACGTGGTCGAGGTTGAGCTCGGATTCAGGGAAGACTTTGGCACAATATTGGCAGGTGTGCTTATCCCGGAGGAAGACATTCTGGCGGGTGAACTTTACCTCCTTTCGCGGGATACGATCGTAGAGTGCGAGGACGATGATCTTGGGAATGCGGAGGACGACTTTTACGGAGCGGATAAGTTCGGCGGCGAGTGCTGCTGGCTCTTCGCCGGAATACTCAACCCACGAGCCGATGTCGTGAGTCTGGTAACGTGACTCCCCTTCCGTCTGCACGACTTGGGCGTGACCGAGGCAGAGGAGCTTTAGCGCGCGCCTTACGGAGCAGGTGTGGACGGGTTGCCAAAGCCGGTTGAGGACGAGGACGGGGCGTTCGAGAAGAATCTCCATAGCGATAAAAAGGATCGCTTAGCGCAATACAGATTCGTTGAAGATGAGGCAATCCTAAAAGGCTGCGCGAGATCTCATAAAACGTTTGCGGTGGTGTATCGAGCGGGGATTTGGCCGCCGATCGCGACGATGGTGGAGAGGCCATCGGCGAGCCATGCTTGGTCGGCCTCGACGGCTACGACGTTCTTTGGCGGCGGGCTTTTCCCGGTTTTAGGGTCGATGAGATGGTTCGCGGCGGAGGTGGCGCTGAGGCGCTGGCCACTGCCGCTGGAGACGGCGAGGGAGCGGGTCAGTGGGTGTGGGTGGCCCTTGACCTCGACCGGCCAGGGGGCAGACCCGAGGACGCGGTATTCGCCGAAGTTGATGAGGGCGGAGGTGGCAGAGGTGGCGGAGAAATTTTCGGCAAAGAGGTCGGTGAGGTAGCCCTGGGCAATGGCATTGAGGCTGAGGGCGACGCCGGGAGGCATCGTGATTTTTGATTCTGAAAAGTCGATTTGATTGAAGTCCACCCGCTTGAGTCCCTCAGTTATGGCGCTTTGCGAGGGGGTGCGGCCCGCTTTGTATTCCGCCCTCGCCCATTCCAGGAAGGAATGAATCGTGGGGTCGAAGAGCCCGTTGCTAGCCTCGAATAAATCGCGCGATTTCTGGAGGCAGGCGAGTAAGGGGGCTGGGGGATTTTTAAGAATCCCCTCGCGATTGAGCTGGCTCAGCGCGGAGTCGGCGGACCAGAGGGTGAGGGCTGACTCTGCTGCGGCCACGGCCTGGAGGGCTGGCTCAAGATCGGCGGAGCCACGGTATTGAACTGAAACGGCGATGCCCATGGCAACCCCCTTCCACTGCTGAGCTGCGGGGGCGGCGCGGCATGAGGCCAGCGAGAATCCTGCCGCTGACAACTCCAGAAAACGGCGGCGCTTCATGCCTTTCGTCTTGGGAAAAGCCTCATGCCTAGGAGGGTCAAAATGACGAGGCCGATGGCGGAGAGGTCCGTGATGACCCAGCCCGGCCAGCCGAAGAGGCTCCCGGAATGGGCATCGAGAATGACGCGGGAAAGAGGCATGCCGCGACGTGTGCGGATGCTGGCTGCGAGGAGCTTTTCTTCATCAGGAAGAAGTTCCTCTAGCTCGGCGAGCGAGACTGCTTGAGTCGTCTTTTCGGTTGAGAAAAAGTCATCGCTCAGGACATAGGATTGATCAGCGGCCACGAGGTGCAGGCGGTCATTGATCACTTGGATAGCCTGCAGTGGGGTCGCCGGCAGGCTGAGGTCATCGAGCTCTAGGAGCATCTCATCTGAGCCATCGAAGATTGCAATCTTCTCAGGTGTCGCGATGACTAACTGCCCTTTAAAGGCGGCAGCGGCAACGAGGTCCCCTTGCAGAAGGAGCGGTTTTTGATCGAGGAATAACTCCCCTCCCCACTCGGTGACGAGGCGGTCCCCCACCCGGAAGGCGGCGGGCTTACCCTCCGGAAGCTGATTGTAATGCCGCAGGACCCAGCCGCTGGTCACCATACGGTCATTGAGCCCCAGAGGCTGCGCGTGATTCAGCATGACCCCGCTAATCGCGAGCCAAAGAATCGGAAAGGCCGCCACGAGCCCAAGCCAACGATGCCATTTACGGGCAAGGTTTCTTCGGCGTTTGGGCGGTGGAGTAGTCATTTTTGGCGCTCAAGGAACAATGCCAGACGAGCCAGCTTGGTCAATGCTCGCACCGAAAGAGTCGCGCCCGCGATATTGCGAGGGTTCTTACTGAGGTGTGAGTTTGTCTCTAATGCGGCGCCTTTAAACTGCTTGGTAAAGGCCGGGCGACCGACTTCCCAACCATGGGACTCCCGGTAAACGAGGACCTTAACGGCCTCGATCTTGTTATTTTTGACAACAATTCCGGTCGTGATGTATTCGTTTTTCCCGACCTCCTCTAAGATAAAAGCGGTCTTCCCTTTGCTGGTCCAATACCGGATCGCCTTCGTCCTGTAATTGTGCCCTAGGATCGCGCGGACTTGCTTTTGTTGAGCTGAGGTTAGGGTGATGGCCTGCGTCGCGGGAATCGCCCCGAGATTTGACTGAATAAACTCCGAAGGCTTTTGGTAAACCCTAGGACCAGCAAAAGCACTCCCCCCGCAAAGGAGGAATGCGATCATGAAAAATCTACGATACAGCCTAGAAGCTGTAACCGATACCGAAGTTGAATGTTTCTTCATCTGGTCTGCTGTCTTCTTTTACAAGAGAGTAGTCTGCTTTAAGGACGACGTTCGGGAGAGGCCAGTAGTTAACACCGACTTGGTATTCGTCAAACTCTCCTCCACCGGAATTATCCGCACCACGAGCGAAGTCGTAGTAACTATAACGAGCAAACACGCCCACCGATTGATCCCCGAAGCCCCAACGATAGGACGGCTCGATGTATCCCCCCCACTGACTATCCGCATCGTTCTCCTCGAAGGAATCGCCTTGGATATTCCAGCTTCCGACCAAACCGCGTAATCCAAAACCACCATTTTGGTAGATTGCAGTTCCTCCGATTAAAATCGCGGAGTTGTCTTCACTATCATCGGGAGCAATGTCGTTCTGGTAGTTGACATAAGCACTAAGAGCCAGCCCGGGAATCCCGTTATAGCGAACGCGGAAGGTCGCCGCGTAATCACTCGCATCAGCTTCAGCAACCTGTTGGCGGCCGCTACGGATACGGAATGCATTGCTCGAAGAAAGATCGGTCGTGACGGCCAGTGCAGAATGGACGCCAAAGTCGATCCCTAAGCCACTGTCGTAATTCTTTGTCGCGAAGACACCGCCTTCCCACCAAGTGGTCGGCAGGATGTTCACTTCAACATTGTTTCGCTCGACACCATAGAAGGTCTCAGGCTCATGAACCTCGTTCAAGAGACCCACTGGGATGAGCTGCTGACCAGCTCGAATTGACCAATTATTATCAAGAAGGAACTCGATGTAAGCCTGCTCAATCTCGACCTCTCCTGGATTGTCTCCACCTGTCACAGAATGCTCAATTTCAACCTCGGAGAAAAACTTGATCCGGTCATTAAAGCTATGATTGAAGAAAAGAACGAAACGGTGGAAATCGATCTCCTCAACGTCCCCCTGGTTCAGGTGAAGCTCGCCATAACCGCCGATGGAGGTCCGCTCGAACCAATTGCCTCCGCCCCCGATCACTGGGGACAAAAATGAGGAGTCTAAATCATCAGCAAGCGCTGGGGTGACCAATGGCTGCTGAGTGGCCGTCGACTGCCACCGAGGACTCGGTAACGGCGCACTACTACTCTGTGGGAATGCCACTGAAGCGGGAGCTGAGGCTTGGCCGGGGCCATTTTTAAGAGGTCCGTATTTGGACTCATACTTACTCACCTTGCTTTCCAGCTGCTCGAGTCGAGCGGCGAGTTCTTCCAATGTGAGGCCGAATGCTGGCGCAGTGGCAAGAAGGGCGATGGACCCTACGAGTGCTTTTTGAATGTTCATCGGGGGCTCTTTTATTGAGAATGAGTCTCAATACCAGCTAAAAGTGGGAGTTTTCTAAATTAAATGAAAAACAAGCCATCAGGCTCTGGCAAATTTTCGACCTTTCGCTCCCGTAAATCCGAGGTCAAACTCTGTTCTCCTCATGGAATTCTCCATTCAAGATCTATTCATCAAAGGCGGCGGCTTCATGTGGCCTCTTCTTATTCTATCTGTCATCACAGTGGTGACCGTTTTAGAAAGGCTCATCTACTACTCGCTTCGCCGATACCGCGTCTCCCGGACCATCGCGCAGCTTGAAAATGCCCCCCCTTCTCAAAGCACCTCGAACCCCCTCCTCCAAGTGGGCGCCGTATTTACCAAGGAGGCACAAGGCGGAGAGGAACACTGCCTGAATGTGACTGAGCGCGAGGCCTCCCACGTCATCCATCAACATGAACGTGGCCTCCGCACCCTGGCCCTCATCGCTGCGATCTCCCCTCTGATTGGACTACTTGGAACTGTCTGGGGCATGGTGATCGCATTTTCGAAAATGGCCCAACTCGGGGAATCGGTCACGCCGGGTGACTTCGCCGACGGGATCTGGACCGGGCTTCTCACCACCGTAGCAGGACTGCTTGTGGCGATCCCCGCGATGTCGATGGCCAAGATCTTCGAGGCCCGCGTCGACAAATTAGTCCACGATTTGAACGAACTCACCTCACACCTCCGCGAACGCTTTTTCTCCA
This sequence comes from Akkermansiaceae bacterium, assembly GCA_023300065.1. GTDB lineage: Bacteria > Verrucomicrobiota > Verrucomicrobiia > Verrucomicrobiales > Akkermansiaceae > SW10. The sequence continues at coordinate 9,193 of JALZWJ010000119.1, read as the reverse complement.
AAAATTAGCCATGTTGATCACGCGCAAACGCCGCATTGATGCTGGGATTGATATGACCCCGCTCATTGACGTGGTCTTCCAACTCCTCATCTTTCTGATGGTGAGCAGCCAGTTCATCAAGCCGGACCGCCAAGTGGATCTCCCCGCCGGCCCCCTAGAGACCGCTGCTGGGAATCCCGACACACCACATCTCTCACTCGTCATTACCGCCGAGAACATCATCCTGCTGGAGGGTGAAGAAACCACGAAAGAGGAGCTAGGCAACAAGCTGCGCGATGTGATCAAGCACACCGACATCGATGCCCTCGTCATCCGTAGTGATCAAAAGGCACACGTCGGCACCCTCCTTCCTGTCATCGAGATCGCGCGCGAAAGCGGCGTCATATCTCTGGCTTATGATAAGAAAAATGAACTCACGGAGTAGTCGACCCTTTGTCTGGATGACCGCCGCGCTCCTCACGGCGGCGCTCTACGCGGGTGCCATGAAGTGGATCAAATTCTCGATGCCATTTCAGCAGGTTGAACAACAGGAGCCGACCCTGATTGATCTCACCTTCATCAAGTTCCCCGAGCCAACCCCATCCCCAGAACCGGAGCCAGAGCCGACCCCACCAGCGATCCAAGCCGAACCTCCCGCTCCTATTCCTCCCGCCCCAGTTCCAGCCCCAGTTCCGCCCGCACCCGCACCCGCCCCAGAACCAGCGCCCATGCCGGTGGTGCCACCTCCCCCACCAAAGGCAGAACCCACCTCTCCCCCTGAACCCAAGATCGATCCCGCCATTCTCCGCAAGCAACGGGAGGTTGAAGAGGCCCGGGCGCGTGAAGCGACCCGCCAACGAGAAGTCGCAAAAAAACGGATCGAAGAAAAACGCCGTCAACAGCTGGCCGCCAAGAAAGCTGCAACTGCGAAAAAGAAAGCGGCCGAGGCCCTAGCCAACAAAGCACGTGCCGTAGCGAAGGCGCGCGAGGCCGTGGCCGCAAAAGAAAAAGCCGCCGCCGCCAAGGTCCGAGCCGCCGAAAGAGCACGCGCCGCAGCCGCGCAACGAATCGCCAGCAAACCCTCTGCAATTAAGCAATCCCCCCCCAAATACCCTAGATCAGCGAAACAAGCAGGCCACCAAGGCACCGTCACCGTGAGCTTCACCGTCGGCACCTCCGGCAAAATCAGTGCAGCCCAAGTCTCAAAATCAAGCGGCCATTCCTCGCTCGATAAAGCAGCGCTATCCGCCATCAAACGATGGCGATTCAACCCCGCCCGCAATGGCCTCGGCCAAGCGGTGAGTTACCAATACAGCATTCCCATCCCCTTCCGCCTGCAATAAGCGGAAAGTTTGGCAGTTTGCAGGGGCTCCAGCGCTCCAGCTCTAAAAAACTGGCACACTCAAAAACTCAAAAACTTCCCCCCCCTACATCCGCCCGTTCCGCAAAAGACCAACCAGCACTCCTTGCACTACAAGTTCACGGGCAGGCATGAGGTCTGGGAAATGCTCATTCTCAGCACGGAGATAAGGCCTACCTTTTTCCATGATGAAGCGTTTCAAAGTCGTTTCATCATCGATCAGAGCCGCAACAATATCGAGGTGGCGTGGCTCGCGGAACTCCATGATCACGGTGTCACCATCGCAAATGTGAGCATCGATCATAGACTCACCACGGACCTTAAGCGCGAAGGTGCGGGCATTGCGCGGGATGCCTAGAGAGGCGATATCGATTGAGAGACAGCCCTCTTTCTCCCCTTCCACCGCCTCAGCCATTCCGGCCGCGATGCTTCCGTAAATTGGGATATCTACCACCTCCTCCCGCTCTAAATCCTCAGGGAAGACTACAGCGCGCGCTTTTCCAGCAAGGCGAACAATCACCCCTTTCCGTTCAAGCGCTCGGAGGTGGCTCATCGCCGCCGTCTGACTTGCGAAACCGAAGTGCGCTTGAATCTCGCGAGTAGAGGGCATGAGCCCCTCTTGGTTCTGAGTCATCTTCAGGAAATCAAGGAGCTCTTGTTGACGTTTTGTAAGTTTTTCAGCCATATCAGTTGCGTAATTTAATGAACACTATTCATGCGAGCAAGTTCGGTCGAGTAGAAAAACCAGAAGAAATCACGACAACTTGACGGAGAGGATTCCATTGGATAGCCTAAGCGAAGCTCATTGAAATTTTTTCGATCAGCGAAACACCAACCTAATCCCACATCACAATGAAAAAACTAAAAGCCATGATGGCCGTCAGCTTATCACTGACCACCTCTGCCCTCGCCGATGAATTCAAAGAAAAAGCGGCTAAGATTCAAAACCTCTACCGGAGCGGATTGATCGCGATGAAGGCGGGGAAACCGGAAGAAGCGAAGGCGGCATTCAAGGCGGTCTTAAAACTCCAGCCAGGCCACGGACACGCCCGCCACCAACTCACCCAGATTCCCGCCGTGAATGCACGGGTCGCGCTAAATCGCCGTAAGGCTCTTTTCAAATCAACCACCATCACGACCCTACACTTCGCAGATGCCACGGTGGAAGAAGCCTTAGAAGCGCTCAACGAACTAACCCTGGACGCCTCGAAACAAACCTTCTCGCCCAACTTCGTCATTCAAGACCCCACCGAGAAACTGAAAAATAAAAAGGTGACTTTAAAGATGAATAACGTCCCCGTCTCAGTCGCGTTGAATTACATCCTCGATGGGGTTGGAGCGGCCGCACGGATTGATCTGCATGCCACTGTGATTCGGTCCATCGCTAGGTAAGGCCCTCATATTTCATTTTTTTACGCGCCATCATGGGGTTTTCATCCTATGACTTGGCCCGTGAAAAAATGGACCTTTCAAGATCGCATCATCGCCCCCTCCCTCCTTGCCGCGGACTTTGGCAGAGTGGCAGAGGAGACCACCCGCGCCATTAATGCCGGAGCTGACTGGATGCACTTGGACGTCATGGACGGGAACTTCGTCGACAACATCTCCTTCGGCCCCGCCGTCATTCAGGCAGTGCACGAGACCAATGATGTCTTCCTAGATGTCCACCTCATGATCGCGAGGCCTGACCACTATCTCGCACGCTTTCTTAAAGCAGGTGCTGACATGATCACGGTTCACGTCGAGCCGGAAGCTCAGCACGATGTCGCAGCCACCTTGCAGGCGATCCGCGCCGCAGGCTGCAAGGCCGGGCTCGCGCTGAATCCCGCCACACCGTTTGAAGCCGTCGTTCCATTTTTAGGAGACATTGACATGCTTCTCGTCATGACCGTCGTGCCTGGGTTTGGAGGGCAGTCATTCATGGAAGAGATGATGACTAAGGTCGAGGCCGGGGTGGCTCACCGCACCGAAAACGGACTCACCTACCACATCCAAGTGGATGGAGGGATCGGCGCAGAAACCGCCATGATTGCAGGGAAAGCGGGAGCAAATGTCCTCGTCGCAGGTTCGTCCACCTTTGGCGCACCAGACATGAAAGCCGCGATCCGTCAGATCCGGGAAGCCTAAGCAGCCCAGACCAGCCCTTAAATCCCGCGCGCTTGGTTGAAGCGTGCGACCTCGCGCTGCGCTTCACGGAGTTCCGTCTTCTTCTTCAAGTCCTGCCGCTGATCGGCATGACCCTTTCCTTTCCCCAGACCTAGCTGCACTTTCACGCGGCGGCCCTTGAAATACAGCTTTAAGCAAATGAGCGTGAAGCCCTTTTGCTGAGTCGCCTCAGACAGCTTAATGATCTCACTCCGATGGAGCAGCAGCTTCCGGGGGCGTTTGGCTTCGTGCTGGAAGTAGGCCCCAGCGGTTTGCCATGGTTGTATATCGCAACCGTAGAGCCAACATTCGCCACGCTCAATGCGGGCGAAGGATTCGGTAATACTGACCTTACTGTCACGGATCGACTTCACCTCAGTGCCTCGCAGCATCAGGCCAGCCTCATAGGTATCCGTGATCAGATAATCACGGCGCGCACGCTTATTCGTGGCGACCTCTTTTATTGGTAATTCTTCAGACATGACACAGAGAGAAAGCGTCTGCCCTCGGAAAGCAAACGCGGATTAAGCGTTAGAACCTTCGATGAGCTTGATCTTGCCCTCGATGATTTCAGTCAGAGCGATGTCCGCAAATCCCATGCTGGGAAGCGCATCAATCAAAGGAGAACGACCTTGGTTTAGCTGACCCACGCGTTTTGACACGAGGTTCACAAGCACAAGAGGGTCGGGGACGATTTCAGCAGCCTTTTCAACAAGTTCGTTTTTCATAGGAGTCGCACTAGGACGAGGAGATGGAGCGGGCGTTTCAAAAGGAACGATATTCCCCGCATCCATAAATCCTGATAGTTACAGCTAGGTAAACCTAACCGCGAGCAGATTGGAAAACCAGAAAACCACCTCACTGACAAGCCCAATCTTACTCAGGGCAACATTTAGAATTCCAAACCGAGGCGGACACCTACTACCTGTGGGTCCCCAAGTGCCCCTGCCGTAATCTGATTATTCTGAAAGGTGAAGAATTCCTCATCCAGGGCATTCCGGATGAAAAAGGCCGCATTCCAAGTCTCAGCCTGGTATCCGACCTGCGCATCCAAGACGCGATAGGCACCCTGGCTGAAATCACTGTCATTCGATTCCTCAAAATAAGTCGTCCCGATAAGCCGGTAACTAGCCTCAGCATAGAACCCGCTCTCGAAGTCATATCGAGCCGTCAGCGACGCCGTATACTCTGGCAGGAATGGCACATCGTTCCCCGAAAGATCATCTCCTGAAATTCCGGTGTAGTCATCGAACTCAATCTGATTTACCGCCACCGAGCCCCGCACAGTGAGACGCTCAAGTGGCTTCCAGTAAAGGTCAGCCTCCACTCCGATCGCCTCGACCCGGTCCGCATTCAGGATGATGAAATCCGTCGTGAAAGGCACACTCGTATTGAGCTGGTAATCGTCAATCTGCTTATAGTAGCCGCGCACCTCAAAGCCGAGGGTCTCGGCCGCATTCTTATAGCTCAGGCCGATCTCGGTTTCCCACGCGAATTCCTCATCGAACTCCGAGTTTGAAGCATTATCACTAAAGGCCGTGAAACCTTGTGGCTTAAAAGAAGTGGAAGTCCGCGCAAAAAGACTCACCTCATTATTAAGAGCGTAACGCACATCCAATGAAGGGGCAAAATACAGACCATCGCTCTCGCCCGTGATCGTAGGGATAACAGACGGAAAACCAGGAGTATTTCCAAGGTCCGTCCGCGATCGGCTAAGCTCGCTCTCGACATATTCCAAGCGGCCTCCCAACTCGAATGACAACTTCTCAGAAGCATCCCATCTCACATTTCCATAAAGCGCGATATTGTCCTCATCTACCGAGAAATCCGTAAACTGATTGGAAAACGTGAAGGCGCTTGTTCCAAAAAAACGGTTGGTTGAGCCATCCGTATCTTTCCGCAAATAAGCGAGCCCCGCCGTCCAGTGAACATCCTCAGAAACATCGGACTCTAGTCGGAATTCCTGGCTGAAAACCTCTTGCTCCTGATTGATGCTCGAAGTCGAGGCCGCCACCGGAGACAGATCAAGATCCACCGTGCTCGGACTGAGCTCCCAGTTTTGATAAGAAGTGATCGACTTAAACTTCGCCCACCTCAAATCATGATCAAGATGCAGCGAAAGCTGGAACCGGTCCACCTCCGTCACACCCTCAAAATCACTTGTTACCTCGAACGCATTTTGCGCACGTAACCCATCAAGCGGCCCAAATGCCGAAGGAACTCCAGGAAGAGCCGTGAGACGCTGGCTCCCGTCACGCACCCGCTCATACAAGCCTCGGAAGCGGACCTTCAGGTCGGAACTAGGCTGATAGTAGAGATTCCCCAGCGCGCCGAACTGCTCACGCGTGTCATTAAAGCCACCCACCGCCGGGTTCTCATTATCGATGAAACCATTGCGCTCCTTAAAGTAACTCTGAAAAACATAAGACCACCTGTCATTGAGCGGCCCACTGGCCCGAAAGCGGGCGCTAAAAAGATCATCACTCCCATACTCCGTGCTCAAGTGATACTCCTGAGTTTCAGTCGGCCCAGCGGTGTGCAGCTCAATCAAGCCCCCCGCCCCATTGCGCCCGAAACGACTCCCCTGAGGCCCCCGATGGAGCGTAAAAGAATCCAGATCAAAAAACTCCGTCGAGTAGGTGAACACATCCCCAAAAGGCACATCATCCACTACCAGTGCCACTCCAGCCCCACCAAAGAAAAGCGTATTCGCCGAGCCACGCACCGAGAGAGTATCACCAAAGCCAGCCGAATCAGAAGTCACGGCTCCAAAGCCCGCAACATGCCCTAACAGCTCACTAATCCGCTCCGCGTCGATCACCTCAACCTCCACATTCCCAGAAGCCCGCTCCTCACGTTCCCCCGTCACAACCAATGGCCTTAAAACATCCTGACCATTCACGATCCCCACTAATACTAACGCACTCAGGCAAAATCCAAACTGTCTCATAAAGAACGTGAGACTGACCGGATGGTCTACCTCGTCAACAAAGAAGATCTCGATAGATTTATCTGTTACCTTCCGTAAACAGTGGCCAAATTCCGTCCATGCACCATTGTCGCCTTCCTCTCACCCTCGCCACAGGCACTCTCCTAAGCTTGAGCTCTTGCTGCGACCAACATCCCTACCCCTTCCTAGAAAAGAAAGAGGTCGCCCTCTCCGCCCAAGAAATAGCCGCCGCCGAAAAAGCCGCGGCCCCTCTTTCCACCGGCTCGCTCAACATCATCCCCGGCGACCTCCCAGACAAAGCCGCCGCCTTCTTCCCCGTCACCGAAAAAATCTTCGCCCTTCTCAAAGCCCCTCCCGAAGGCGAGCTACAGGCCTACACCGAGATCGTCCCGAAGGCCAACAATGCCACCATCGAGATGCTCCCCATCCCCGGCGGTGAATTCACCCTCGGCTCACCAGACAGCGAGGCCGACCGCTCCGATGACGAGGGCCCACAACGCACCATCAAGATCGAACCCTTCTGGATGGCCTCCACCGAAACCACCTGGCAGGCCTACCAAGCCTTCATGGAGAACGGCAAAAACCGGAACAAAAATGGCTCCCTTGATCTCGATGGAAACAAGCTCACCGCCGAGTCCCCTTTCCAAAGCAACCCCGAGCTTCTCGATGCCATCTCGCAGCCCACTCCACCCTACCTCCCCATGCACGACCGCATGGCAAACCAAGCCGGTTACGCGCCACAATACCCAGCCGCCGCCATGACCCAACACGCTGCCTCAAAGTTCTGCGAATGGCTCACCGCCCAAACCGGCCACTACTACCGCCTCCCCACCGAGGCCGAGTGGGAATACGCCTGCCGCGCCGGCACCACCACCGCCTACTCCTTTGGTGATGATGCCTCAAAGCTCGGCGAATACGCCTGGTTCTACGATAACGCAGACGCCTCCTACCAAGCCGTCGGCACTAAAAAACCAAACCCCTGGGGCCTCTACGACATGCACGGAAATGCCCAAGAGTGGACGCTCGACTCCTACCTCCCGACTTACGAAAACCACCCCGATGGCAGCGTGAACCCCTTCGCCCTCTCACCCCAGCGCTACCCCCGCGTCACCCGTGGCGGCCACTGGGACGCTGATCCAGAAGACCTCCGCTCCGGCGCCCGCCTCCCCTCCGCCCAAGCCTGGAAAAACATCGACCCCCAAGAGCCTAAATCACTCTGGTATCTCACCGACAAATGGAGCGTCGGCTTCCGCATCATCCGCCCTGCCAAAAACCCCACCCTCGACGAAATGCACCTCCTCTGGAACACCGGCCCAGGCGAGCGCTTCTAATCAATAATTCTGCAAATGCACCTCATCTGCCTCATCGGTCATCTGATGCATGAAGACGAATTTGCACGCCCCGGACAGGAAGCAGATCAGCAAAATCCCCGCCACCAAGAGAAGTGGCTGAGCAGTCCCCATCAGCGCCACCGCGATCCACGTCGCGAGTAGTGGGATCACCAGGTTATTCCGTAACTGATACGTCGCCTCGGCACAGCGGGCGAAGAGCGAGCTTGCCCCCTCACTCGTTGCCCCGCTCGCCTCCCACTGATAAAGGCTGAACGATTGCCCCGAAATCCTCGACGGCTGGTTAAAATCCAACGTCACCCCTTTTTGATCAGCATACCGCTTCACCGCCTCCACCTCGCTCTCCTCATCCAGCCGGTTCGCGCCAGAGAGCCTCACCACCTGGCGACTCGGCAACCTTCGTAGCTCATACCCCTCCGGCACCTCATCATCCGGAGCCGCATTCAGCACGAGGCCCAGAAACACCGTCCCCGCCTCCCGGTCCCACTGGCGTAGCACCGTGTTCGTGCGCCGGTCCAGCGACCTCACCACCGCGTTTCCATCCGTGAAAAACTGCCCCTGCCCCGCCTTATCATCCACCGTGAAAGTCCGTCCTAAAACATCCTGAGCCGCGACCTCAAAGGTCCGGATCCAATACCGCAAAGCCCCCCGTCCCCGGATCACAAAAAACCAAGTAAAGGCCACTAAGCCGATCAGTAAGAGGAGCCACGAAATGAGAATTAGCACGCCTTCGGTTTAACCCAAACAGCCCAAGTCGTGAAGCTTGATCCCACTCCTCTTCTCGACATCCCCTACCTAACTGCTAAATTAAAGACCTCTATGAAAAAACTCATCCTCTCCCTAACCTCTACCGCCCTCCTGACATCCCTCGCGCATGCCGAAAAACCCGACCGCAAGGAACGCTCCAAGCGAGGCCAAAAAGCGAAGACCGAACAGCAGCAGCAAGCCCCCTCCCCAGCTCTGGAAAAAATCCTAAACCGCCTCGTCGAAAATCAAAAAATCAACCGTAAAGAGGCCAGCCACATCGTCCGCGCGGCCCTCTCAGATCAAGCCAAAGCCGCTAAAAAAGAAGCCGCTCACAAGGATCATAAAGGTCACGATGAACACGTAAAACATCACGATAACCATGCCGAGATCCAGAAAATGGCCCACGAGCTAGAGCACCTCCTCCAAGATGCCAAAAAGGAACTCCACGCCCTCCGTGAAGCCCGCTCACATCTCACCAAAAACCATCACCATGAGCAGCCACACGCTCAGCGCCCTAAGCAGAAAAAGCCACACCCTTCGACAAAGGCCCTCGACCCAGCTGAAAACGACCTCACGAAAAAGGCCGAAACCGCGCACGCCGCCGCCCTCCTGAAGCTCAAAAAAATCAACGCCTCAAAGGCCGCCGCCGAAAAAGAAGCCGCT